>CACWOG010000087.1 GCA_902762455.1 uncultured Bacteroidia bacterium
CTTCGGGAAAAAGTCAAAAATGCGTATCTCCGCCTCGGGAATATAGCTCGGAGAAAGACTTAAATATGATTTGATCCCGAGAAAACCGCCTTTGCGGATGGCGCGACCTTAAGAACGACAAATCGATAATCACCATTGAACGCGACAACTACAACGAGATGGCTTTCAGTGGAATATATGTCTGCAACTACCGCATTTTCGACCTCATCGATAATGAGGGTTCCTTCCCCATCATCCCCGAACTGCTGAAAATATCAAAGACAGAACCCATCGGCGGATACATCCACGATGGCAATAAAGTCCTAGATGTTGGAAAAATTGATGTGATAAGGGAAATTGAAGGAAAACTAGCCTAATAGAAGATTTTTCGGACTGAAAGTCTGCAAGCCTTTTGCCTTCAAGTCTTCTCGTCTTTCCGCCTTTTAGCCTGTCTGTTAACCTGTTAATAGTCCATACCCTTCTTGTTGAACATCATAAATCCGAGATGGAACATAAAATACCAGTTTACCACGTCGTCGTCAAGGTAGTTTATGCTGATACCCAAAGGTCCGAAACGAGTATTGTAAACCAATGCGACCGATGCCATATAATAATAGTATGAAAATCGTTCCGAATAAATAGGCGTGTATATGTTCGATGTCAATTCCTCCTTTATTATCTTGCGGAAAGGCATGTAGAAATAAAATTCAGTTCTCAGATTCAACCTGTCGGTTATGTTGAATATAGGCTTCACACCAATTGCAGCATAATTGTTTGCTCGATAATTTGTCAGAAGAAGCGTCTTTGAGTTCATCACAGGTGCAAAGGCTGGAGCAGCAAGCACGCTCGACGAGTAGTTGCGGAACAGAGGTCGGTTACTCATAAACAACTGTGCGTATGCACCTATTGTCAGGTGTTTGAATATTCGTGAATAGTAGTCGGCGATGAGATTCATCTGGAACCAGCTGTGCCGCTTGATGTATATATCATCAAGCGCAGTTGTTGAACCCGGATTGTTACGTTCCGAACCAATTACATGCCTCAAATCCACGACAAATTCGCGTCCGTCGGTAGGATACATCGTATAGTTCAAAGTGTTGTAGTTGAACGCAACGTGCTCGGTCATATACTTAAAGCTCGTGATGTCGGCAGTATCCGACGGTTGGAACGAAGATACCTGAAAATATGAATATTTCTGTTCTCCAGTCGCAAAACCTACCTTGACAATAGAATGCCGCGACAATGGCGTTATTGCATCCAACCTGAGATTTGATTCGTAGTCGATTATATAGGGCGGTTGGAAACTCATCGACAAAACACGAGAACTTCCCTTGAAGAAATCGTAGCGGTTCAACGTTGCCGAAAAATCAAGGGCAAATGGCTGATATGTAGGCACATCCATACGCGCACCCAGCATAGCCGATGCATAAAATCGTCCGTAATAGAAGTTTGCCCTGAAAAGTCCCGACACCTTGCCGAGCAACTTGTACGACCCACCAATATAAACCATACTTGACGAACCGTTTGACACGACCGCTCCGAGTCCCAGCGAAGTCCTGTTATCCTTTTTTACCTTGAAATGCACATCAAAAGTACCTGTGGAATCGTTGTACTCTGCAAGCGGAGTTGCCAGTTTAAACTGATAATCGGAAATCAACTTGTAATAGTTCGACTCAACCGTATTGAAATCCATTGACGAATCTTTCAAATGCTTCTTTATCCTTTTGAGATTCAGTGCATTTTCTACATAAGACTGCTCCGATTTCTTCAAGTTTCCGTCAACAACAATGCTATCGAATTTCAACTCTGGCAGATTTTCCTTGTATGCCTTGCGTTCCTCCGACAATTTTTCGGCATCCTTCGTTCGGCTAACCATAGTCTTGATGCTGTCAATCAACTCGTTGCAATGCTCATATCCAATATCTACAACTTGGTTAAGCTTCTGGAAATCCATTACGCCCACATCCTTGAAAGCAAAACTGATGACGATTCCCTTTTTCTCCTCCAGCTCAACGCTTTTCTGCTCTCCCATGACAAGACTTTCGATTTGTGCCAAAAGGTCGTCGGAATCGGGCGGAGTTGACTTGCCAAAGGCGGAAACATATACTCCAATTATTATATCGGGATGGAACACCTCGCGCATAGTTTCCATAGGGAAATTGTTGTAAATTCCACCGTCATAATACAAAGTGCCGTCAAGGTCCACAGGCTTGAACATTATCGGAATAGCCATCGAAGCACGGATTGCAGTACCCAAGTCGCCATCGGCAAATACTTTTTCGCGATTGTGATAGACATCGGCAGCCACACATCTAAACGGGACGAACAACTTGTCGAAATCGTTTCCCGCACCAGCCGAACTTCTTGCAAAAAGGTCGATAAGCCCCAAATCCATAGGTTGCGGAGCAATAATATTGTTAGGCAAAGCCAAGGCTACCTTTTTGCTCTTGCGACGCAAATCGACACGAAGCAGAGAAGCGTCGGGCTGCTCAAACTTGAAAAAGTCAATATACTTTGGAGGAATGCTACCCTTGTAATAGTTTCGGAAACTTTCGCTAGCGAATATTTTCACCATTTCATCCGGCGAATAGCCTGCGGCATACAAGCCTCCAACGATAGCACCCATCGAAGTCCCCGTAACATAGTCGATAGGAATCCCGTGCTCCTCCAATGCCTTTATCACCCCGACGTGAGCATAGCCTTTCGCACCGCCACCGCTTAGGACAAGACCTACAGTCTGTGCTTTTGTCATTGTACAAAAGCATAACACACTGACAATCAACAAGAACAATATGTGCAATATTCTCCTCAACTGCTTTACAAAAAAGATATGCAAGTTAGTAAGAATATTTCAAACTTTTAGTTTTATGGGAATATTTTTCACGCCCAAAAACAAAATTAAAAATGAATTTATTATAGTCTAATAATCAAAAACTTAATCATCACTCTCTTCTTTCTCAAAAAAACGCAACTACCAAATTGGACTTTTATTATTACCTTTACACCGCTAAAATTCTAAAAATACAACATGCGTTTCGCTTCCGTAATACTACCGCTCGCCCTGCCAGGAACCTTCACCTACGAGATTCCCGACGAATTTTCATCATCGGCACAATGCGGAATGCGTGTGCTTGTAAATTTCGGCAAGAAAAAAATTTATACGGGAATAATTGTCGGAATCGACGAGCAGGAAAAAGCAAATGCAGAATACAGTATAAAGCCCATCTACGCACTTCTCGACGACACTCCTTTCATCTCCGAATCGCAGTTGAAACTTTGGAATTGGATGGCTTCGTACTACTGCTGTACAATCGGAGAAGTGCTTGCTGCAGCAATACCGTCGATACTTCTGCCGACAAGCGAAAGCAAATATTCGGTATCAGCAAGTCCCACAAGCGACGAAATACTAGTCAAAAACGACCTTGCTGTATATAACGCACTAGCACTTAGCCATGTATCTACATTGAACGAAATCATCGACTGCACCAATATACGAAATCCTCTGCCTGTGTTGCAACGGCTTGTCGCCCGAGAACTTGTAACCGACGAGCAGGTAATAGCAAAGCAATACAAGCCCATAGAACGCAACTATGTGCTGTTTTCGACCATTGAAGCAGAAAAGAATCAGACCGCACTTGACAAGATAATGTCCAAAAACGGCAAGCAGAAACAAATAATAGAACAACTTGTAGGCATTTGCCAAGCACGCAACACCGACTGCATCGAAATCGAAGAACGTGAAATCCTTGAACGCTGCGAAGCCTCAAAGTCGAGTCTGCAAAGCCTGCAGAAATATGGTCTGCTACAACTTTACCGCAAAGTGCGCGAAACAAATCTCGATTCAGAAACCGATTCTGCCCAAGTGGAACTCTCTGAACCACAGCAAAAAGCCTTTACCGAAATAAGTTCCGCCTTTGCCGAAAAACAACCTGTTTTGCTTCACGGAGTTACCTCAAGCGGTAAGACTGAAATTTACATTAAACTGATTCAGGATACATTGGCTCAAGGGCGAAAAGTCCTTTATCTCCTGCCCGAAATTGCCATAACCGCACAGATAATTGCCCGACTGGAAAAATATTTCGGCACATCGGTGAAAGTTTACCACAGCCGACATACCGCATCGGCAAGAGCTGGCGTTTACAACGCTGTCCTCGGCAACAAATACGAGATACTTTTAGGTGTACGCTCGGCAATTTTCCTGCCCTACGACAATCTGGGGCTGATTATCGTTGACGAAGAACACGAAAACTCGTACAAGCAATTCGACCCCGACCCACGATACAATGCCCGCGATATGGCACTTGTGCTTGGCAAGATTCACAACGCAAACGTAATCCTTGGCTCGGCAACGCCCTCGGTAGAATCGTACAACAATGCCGTACAAGGCCGCTACCGGCTGGTGGAACTAATGCAACGCTACGGTGATGTACAGTTGCCGACCATTGAAATTGCCGACATGAAGGATGCCTACTTCCGCAAAATAAACAAAGGACACTTCCACCCCACCCTAATCTCTGCAATCAACACGGCAATCGCCGCAGGCGAACAAGTGATTCTGTTCCAGAACCGTCGTGGCTACTCGTCGATGATGGAATGCAAGGACTGCGGATGGGTGCCTCACTGCAGCAACTGCAACGTAAGCCTCACACTTCACAAGTACGACAACAAACTCGTATGCCACTACTGCGGTGAAAAATTCAACGTTCCAAACAAATGCGGAAACTGCGGAAGCGAAAACCTTACAAGCAAGGGACTTGGCACCGAAAAAATAGAGGAACAAGTGGCAGGTCTTTTCCCTACGGCACGCATCGCCCGCCTCGACTACGACACCGCCCAGTCGCGCAAAAACTACGAGCGCATAATAGATGAGTTCTCTAACGGTGACATCGACATTCTCATCGGCACACAAATGATTACCAAAGGATTGGATTTCCCGAACGTTAGTCTCGTGGGAATACTCAACGCCGACAACATGCTCAACTTCCCCGACTTCCGAGCCTTCGAACGTTCGTTCCAGCTAATGGCGCAGGTAAGCGGTCGTGCAGGACGCAGGCAAAAACGCGGACGCGTCATCATACAGACGTTCAGTCCCGACCACGAGATAATACGGCAGGTGCTAGCCAACGACTATAAGTCGATGTTCGCAAAACAGATGCAAGAACGCAACTTTTTCCACTATCCACCGTCGTGCAGTTTTGTAATCATACACTTGAAACACAAGGACTACCGCAAGGCTTATCAAGCGGCATCCATACTTGCAAAGGAATTGCGACAAGCACTAAACAACCGCGTACGTGGCCCCGAGGAACCTGCAGTAAACCGCATCAGCAACTACTTTATCGTAAACGTACACGTGCGTTTCGAAAAGACAATTTCGGCAACAAAAGTAAAAGCCTTCATCTTGGAAAAGGTGCAAATGATAAAGTCCATTCCAGACCTTTCACAGACAAACGCCGAAATCGACGTTGACCCGTATTAGGATTTTTACAAGATTTAAAATAGCTGCCTGAACTTCGGCTTGATTTCTATCGCCTCGCCAAGCGTCTTGAACGCTTGCTCGCCTTCTTTCTTCGAAACTTCGGTTCCGTTGATTGAATATTCGTTATTGATTTTGTCCTTTTCTAAATCGTACAACTGAAATTCTTCGTAACTGTTTGAAACCTTGCTGTCCTTGAGCACTATGCTGTTTGTATAGAAGCATCCTATTCCGCATCCGCCAGCCACACCCAAGGCTCCGCTGCTATAAAAGACGAAATGTGTCTTGAAGTATGTTGACGCGAGCATATTTATTCGCCTGCTACTATAGAATAAATCGCTTGATATTCTTCGTTTTGCGACGAAAGCCAATGTTCGGGATTCCGTCCTCGTCGAAGTCGTAAAGTGCGTACTTGGTGAAGTCGGAGCCTTCAAAATCGTCGTTGTCATCGGTGTACAGCTTGCGCATCTGGTCGAACTTGTCAATTTGCACATCGGAAAAGACTGGCTTCATCCTTCGACAAGCCCAGGGAGCGAAAGAAGGCGAAATTCAGTTTTAAAAGGAAGAGCCGTACTTGTATCAAAAAAAAGATAATTTATTAAAAATCAAACTCTCAGCATTTCCTTTTGCGTAAATCCAAAATCGTAAATCAACGTGCATCTTGTCAGCTATCGTCAATCGTAAATCCAAAATCGTAAATCCCAAATAAATTTGTATTTTTGTGCCAAATTAAAAATTTATGCTTACCAACGAAAAACTGAAATACAACGTAGCCGTAATAGGCAGCGGAAGCTGGGCTACGGCAATAGTCAAGATACTTACGGCAAACCTCGCACGCACATCGTGGTGGGTACGCAGGGACGAAATTGCAGAAGGAATAAAGAAATACGGACACAACCCCCGTTACCTTTCCTCTACTTTCATCAATCCCGACTGCGTTGAAATAAACACCAGCCTCGAAGCAATTGCAGCGGAAGCCGAATATTTGGTAATTGTAACTCCGGCAGCATTCCTTCACGAATCTCTCAAACCTCTCAAGAACATTGACCTCACAGACAAGAAAATAATCACTGCAGTAAAGGGTATAATTCCCGAAACTATGCAGTTAATTTCCGACTACCTGCACAGCGAGTTTAACATTCCACTATCGAGTATGGCGATGATTAGCGGACCTTCGCACGCAGAGGAAATTGCACAGGAGAAATATACTTTCTTGACTGCAATTTCGGAAAACGTAGAATTGGCAAAAACCGTTGCCACAATGTTCGCAAACAGATACGTCCACACCACTACGTCAAGCGATATGCTCGGCACCGAAATCGCCATTGTGATGAAAAACATCTATGCACTTGGTGCTGGTATATACAGTGGACTTGGCTACGGGGACAACTTCCTTGCAGCCTACATTGCAAACTGTGTCAAGGAGATGAAGCGTTTTGTAGAAAGCATGTATCCGGGCAAACGCAACTTGGATGACTCGGTTTATCTAGGAGACTTGCTTGTTACCGCCTACTCACGCTACAGCCGCAACCGTCTGTTTGGCAACATGATAGGACACGGACTTTCGGTGCGCGTAGCACAACTTGAAATGAATATGGTTGCCGAAGGTTACTATGCCTGCCGTTGCGTCCACGAGATAAACAAAAAGACAAATTTTGACATTCCGATTGCCGAAACCATTTATGGAATACTTTACGAAGCAAAAAATGTCAACAGCGAAATGAAAAACCTAGCAGAAACTTACGTTTAAAAATAGAATTCAAAATGAAGAAAATAATAATCACTGGAGGAACTGGATACATTGGATCTCACACCGTTGTCGAATTCATCAATGCAGGCTACGAACCTGTAATCATCGACAATCTTTCCAATTCAAACATAAATGTCCTTGACGGAATAGAGAAAATAACAGGCAAACACCCCACTTTCTACAAAGCGGACGTCACCGACAATTTTGCAATGGACAAAATATTCTACGAAAATGGCGATGCCATTGCTGTCGTTCACTTTGCTGCCAGCAAAGCTGTTGGCGAGTCAGTACAGAAACCGCTTTTGTACTACCGCAACAACATCAACGGGCTTATCAACGTATTGGAAATGATGGAAAAGCATGACGTAAAAGGACTTGTATTTTCGTCAAGCTGCACTGTTTACGGTCAGCCAGAAAAACTGCCAGTCACAGAAGAAACACCATTTGCAAAAGCCGAATCTCCATACGGAAACACCAAGAAGATTTCGGAAGAGATAATTCAGGATACGCTTCGTGCTGTACCTACGCTCAAAGCCATTGCATTGCGATATTTCAACCCCATAGGTGCACATCCATCGGCACAAATCGGAGAGCTGCCCAACGGCACTCCAAACAACTTGATGCCCTACATCACACAAACCGCCATTGGAATCCGCGAATGCCTCAGTGTTTTCGGCAACGACTACAACACATCCGACGGCACACCAATACGCGACTACATAAATGTTGTTGACCTTGCAAAAGCCCACGTCGCTGCTGTAAAATACCTAAATTCAACCAAGAACGACAAGCAGTTCGACTTCTTCAACATCGGTACTGGCAAAGGCTCAACGGTTTTGGAAGTTATTGATGCGTTTGAACGTAGCACTGGCGTAAAGCTGAACTACAA
>CACWOG010000088.1 GCA_902762455.1 uncultured Bacteroidia bacterium
CCATCTTGCCGTTTGTGAGCTTTTCAACGAGTTCGTAAATTTCAACTGGAGTCTTTCCAGCAACGCTTTCAACTACATCACAGAATCCCAATTCCTTGATTCTGTTTGTTGACTTCGGGCTGTTAGCAAGACCGATAACCTTACCGGTTACACCAACGCGCTTCTTAGCTTCGTAGCAGCAGAGCATACCGCTCTTTCCACCTGCACCGAGGATAACAACATTCTGTCCGTACTGGCAGAGCTTTGCAGTCTGAGCTGGAGCACCAGCAACATCCAATGCGCTCAAAGCGAGCTTTTCGGGCATGTCGTTCGGAATCTTAGCGTAGATACCGCTTTCGAAGAGGATAGCCTTACCCTTGATGTCAACTTGGTCAACATCCGGACGGATTTCGAGGATTTCGTCGATGCGGAGAGGAGTAAGTGACAAAGAAACCAAAGTAGCAATCTTGTCGCCTTCCTTCAGGTCGATCTTGCCCTTCAATGCGTCGCCAATCTTTTCAACGCGGCCGAGGAGCATACCGCCCGAACCAGTACGACGGTTACGGTGCTTACCCTGCAATTCAACATTGAGGAACATTTCCTTCTTAATTTCTTCCATAATCTTTTCCTGGCTTGCACCTTCGCCTGCCTGCTGCTTAGCGTAGTTGTGAATGTCGGTGAACGAAGCGGAGTCGATGTTTAATGTCTGAACATCAATAAGGATTTCGTTGTCATAGATTTCGTCCATATTGTTGTCAAGCTTGTTTGCCGGCTGTGGCAATACGCCCTTCGGCTCTAATACGCGGTGTACACCGTATTTGTTACCTTTCTTCTGCATTTTGTTTAGTTTTAAGTTGTTATTTAAATTTTTACAATTCTCTGCAATTTGTCAAGCGACCGCAAAAGTAATATTTTTTTTCAAAAAAATATCTTAGGGAGTAATATTTTTTATTAAGCACTTTCAAAATTATTGCATACCGTTTATTAT
Organism: uncultured Bacteroidia bacterium; assembly: GCA_902762455.1. Lineage (GTDB taxonomy): Bacteria > Bacteroidota > Bacteroidia > Bacteroidales > ML635J-15 > Bact-19. The sequence goes on from CACWOG010000088.1 coordinate 968, forward strand.
TTCACCAAATTTCAATATCCTTTCCGCATTTGATTTGTTGAATCAATCTATCATAATCCATATACCTTTTTTAAACAATTAACCCGTTGTTCCAATGTCTTGCTTCCAAACCTTGACAAGTATTCGCCTAATCGTGCTGCGTTTAATTCGTTTTGTATATAGTCTTCGTCGAGGCGTAGATTTTCCATATCCTGTTCCGTCCTGTAGAACGGGTTTAGGTAGAGCAGGTCGAGCAAGGCCTTTTCTGGCGTTGCAAACATTAGTCCGCGACCATTTTGCAAGGTTTTTATCTCGTAGCCGAAGAATAATGGAATTTTCACATTCTGGTAAAAGAATGTTCCGAAATCGTTCACAAACTTGGATGTCTTTAGTGTGCTGACACTTGTAAACTGCACTACTTCTTCTGGAATCATTCCGTAAAACGACAATGCGCTCTGCGTACTTATATACGAGGGAGCATATATGCGGTTTGCAATGTACTGCGAAAAGTCGGGCACTCGCTTGTATTCGGGGAAAGCGTAATACTGGTTGCGCAATTTCACGATAAGCCCTTTGCGACACCATCGCGTAAGGTTGTTGCGGTCGAAATCCTTCTCCCACAACAATACCTGATTGATGTTGAAGCATCCTATAGGAAACATCCGTTCTCTGAATGACAAAAAGTTCATCCTATTTTTTGTTTCTAAATTTCTGCAAAAATAGTGATTTTTGGAAACAAATTTTATTTTTCTGAAAATTTTATTTGCTGTTGTAAAGTCGTTTTGCTATTTTTTAAGAAAAACTTATTTTTGTAAATCCTTTTGTTTTACGAAAATTCACGACGATGAAAGAAAATAGAGGCAGTTTCTCAGGAAAATTAGGCGTGGTTGCTGTGGCAGCTGGTTCTGCTGTAGGACTTGGCAACATCTGGCGGTTTCCGTACATAGCAGGCGAAAACGGCGGCGGCGCATTCCTGATTGTATATCTAATATTTGTATTTCTAATAGGTGTGCCCGTGATGCTTTCCGAATTCGCAATCGGTCGCAAGGCTGGTTGCAATGCCTACGGAACTTTCAAGCGACTGTCGCCCAAAGGCGGTTGGTGGCTCGTGGGACCTATGGGGCATTTTGCTGATGTGATGATTTTCTCGTTCTACGGCACAGTTACTGGTTGGACGCTCGAATATGTGAAAAAATCCATCTGCAACGACTTTGCTGGTCAAGATGTTGCGGCATTGGCACAGACTTTTAGTGACTTTACATCTCAGCCACTAATGCCTACTGTCTGGATGATTATATTTGTCGCACTGACATCGCTAGTGATACTTTTCGGTGTAGAAAAGGGCATCGAGAAGGTCAGCAAGGTGCTTATGCCTATACTTCTTGTGCTGATAATCGCCATCTGCGTGCGTGCCGTCACCTTACCAAATGCCTCGAAGGGTCTGGAATTCCTGTTCAAGCCCGACTGGAACAGTCTGACATTCAAGGGCGTGCTTATGGCACTCGGACAGGCGGCATTCTCGCTCAGCATAGGTATGGGAACGATGATAACCTACGGTTCGTACATAAGGAAAGATACACCGCTGGCTTCCACGGCGATAGAAATTGCAACCTGCGATACGGTTGTGGCCTTGCTTGGCGCAATTATGGTTTTCCCGACCTTGGCTTTCCTCGGTGCAGAATCGGCAGGCGGTCCGGGACTTGTATTCATCACCTTGCCTGCGATATTCCAGGCGATGCCGGGTGGATACATTTTTGCAATATTGTTCTTCCTTTTGCTCTCCGTAGCAGCTCTTACAAGCACAATTTCGCTTCTCGAAGTGCCTGTTGCATTCCTTGTCGATGAATTCAAGATGAGCCGAAAGAAGGCAACTTTGCTGTCATCGGCTGTGATTATATTTTTAGGTGTGTTCTGCACATTGTCGTTCGGTTTGCTGAGCGACTTTACAATTTTCGGCAAGACAATCTTCGATTTGTTTGATTACACAACCGCCAACATTATGCTTACATTCGGGGCATTGCTCATTGTGATTTATGTGGGATGGTTCTTTGGCAGGAAAAATTTCATCGAGGAACTTACCGCTGGCGGAAAAGGCAATGTCAAGTTTGCAAAGTTCATTTCCATATTGGTGAAATTTGTTGCTCCTGTGGGAATAGGTTTGGTGGCAATTGGGTCGCTGGTGATTGGGGGAATTGTGTAGGATTTTTTTGATACCCTGTTGGGTCGTGGCGCGCCGCGACGCCACAGGGTATTAGATATGAATTATTATAAAGATTTATTATGCCCCAATTTCCCAAAAATATCCGAGCACAATGGCACAATTACAATGGAGGATTATATTTTGTGACATTCTGCACAAAGAACAGGGAACATTATTTGGGAGAAATATCGGATGGCAAAATGAGTCTGACAGATGTCGGGAAATTTGCAGATGAGCAATTCCGGAATGTTACAGAACATTATCCCTATGCGGAAATTCCATTATGGGTTGTGATGCCAGACCACATTCATGCAATTGTGATAATTGACAATGATAAAATTCCATACGAACGACGGATTGTCGGTTTTGATTCTGTAGGGTCGCGGCGCGCCACGACACCACAAGAACAAAACCAACAATCCAATATGTCACCACGGGAAATTGCAAATATGCAAGGATGGATGTCTGTTGTGATTGGAGGCATCAAATCATCCATTACAAAATATGCCAATTCCAATGCCATTCCTTTTTCTTGGCAATCCCGATTCTACGACCACATTATCCGCGATTCTGACGAAATGAACAGCATTGCCGAATACATAGAAAACAATGTCGCTCAATGGGAATGCGATTCTGACGAAAAAATCTAAAATCATTACCGCATTTGCATAAAACAATTTATCTTTGCATTTCGACAAAAAAGATATTGCTGATGATATACTCAATGACAGGATTCGGAAGGGAACTTCTGGAATACAACGGAAAAAAGATTACGATAGATATTAGAACCTTGAATTCTAAATCGGCGGACATTTCCACCCGTCTGCCAAACCAATACAAGGAAAAGGACATCGACATCCGCCGTATGCTTTCGCAAGGATTGCAGCGCGGAAAGATTGATTTTACAATAACGGTTGAAAACGAGCAGAATGTGAACCCCATTAATTCCGCCGCCGTGATTGCCGCCTACAAGTCGTTTGCCGACGATTGCCGCAAAAACAATGTGCCGATTTCCGAAACAGACAATAGCCTGCTGTCGTCATTAATCCGCATGCCAGAACTTCAGCTGAACGGTAGCGACGAACTTACCGACGAGGAATGGGCTGCAGTTGAGTCGGCAATACAAAAGTCTATCGACCGTTGCTGCGAGTACCGCAAGGAGGAAGGCCGCATTCTCGAAAAGGATGTGCTGGCAAAAATCGACTCCATACTTTCGCTTCTCGAACGCGTACCGCAGTACGAAGCCGAGCGCATTTCTGTTATCAAAGACAAGATTCGTCAGGCGCTCAACGAACTGAATCTCAACGACTCGAACAGCGAAAACCGCTACGAGCAGGAAATCATCTACTATCTTGAGAAACTCGACATAAACGAGGAGAAAGTCCGTCTGCGCAAGCACTGCGAGTATTTCATCGAAACGGCAAAGTCGGAGGATGCAGCAGGACGTAAGCTGGGATTCATTGCTCAGGAAATGGGACGCGAGATAAACACTCTCGGTTCGAAGGCTCACCACGCCGAAATGCAGAAGATAGTGGTAATGATGAAGGATGAGTTGGAAAAAATTAAGGAACAATCGCTAAATATTTTGTAATGAAGCCAAAAGTCGTAATATTTTCGGCACCGAGCGGTGCAGGCAAGACAACGGTAGTGAAGCATTTGCTGGCTATGCCCGAGTTTAATTTGAGTTTTTCAATTTCGGCTTGTTCGCGCAAGAAGCGTGAAGGTGAGGTCGATGGCAAGGACTATTATTTCCTCTCGGCCGACGAGTTCCGCAAGAAGATAGAGAACAACGATTTCCTTGAGTGGGAGGAGGTTTATGCCGACCATTTCTACGGAAGCCTCAAGTCGGAAGTTGACCGTCTGACGGCTGCCGGCAAGAATGTTGTTTTCGATGTGGATGTCAAGGGCGGACTGAATATCAAGAAGTATTACGGCGAAAATGCTCTGGCAGTGTTCGTTATGCCGCCATCGGTCGAGGTTTTGGAAAAGCGTCTCCGCGACCGTTCCACCGACAGCGAGGAAGCCATACGCACCCGTATCGACAAGGCTGTTTACGAACTTTCTGGTGGTCCTTCTGCTCTTAACAAGCGTATTTTCAATATCCCGCAGTCTGAATGGGGTGCTCCGGACATTCCGGAAGAAGTTCTTGCTTCTGCCTTCTCTGCTGCTCCGGATGCATCCGCTGTTTTGAGCCCGGATTATGCAACTGCCATCGCTGATGACACTGTTGACGGTCCTTTCAAGAAGTAATCGTAACTGATTAACAAACAATTTAAAAAGAGGTTCCTTTGGGACCTCTTTTTAATCTAATACAGAAAGTATATTTTCGACTTCTTGATTCTTGAAATGAACGTAAGCTTTTCCAGCTTTTTCTAGTTCATCTTCAAATTCGTCTTTATTGTATTTAAAATTTTTGAAATATTTATTATCACCGTCTTGATAACTGAATCTACATAAAGGTTCAGAACCATAGAAAGAGAAAGTTCCGACAATAAAATCCTCAGCCATACCGAAATAAACCATATGGTCAGACATAGGATTGAAGTAAATCCTATGCGATTTGAGCATTTTAATTACTTCGTCCATTTAGTATTTATGAAAAAACCAGACCTCGGGGCCTGGTTTGAATTTTTATTTGAAAATTCGATTAGTGAAGAGCCATACCTTCGCCAGCGAACATTGCATTTGAAATGGTGAAAAGTGCATTAGTTTCAGTTTTACACTTCTTCATACGAATTGCAAACTTATTGTAATATTCAGGACTTACACCCTTGCCGATACATTCACGGACTTCTTCAAGGAATTCTGCGATTGCAGCCTGAAGACCGACCTTGGCAGAAAGAGTCAAGAAATATGCGTTATTAAGATACTTTTCGCAAATGCTTGTGAAGAGTGTACCTTCAGCAGTACCGAATCCTTCCTTGATTACTTTAAAACCGGCTTTTTCAGCAACTTCTTTAGCTTCTTCGAGTTTAGCCCAAGGCGGAACCTTGTCGTCACCCTTTTTGCCTTCGTTGAGTTTAGCCCAAGGTGGAACCTTGTCACCGTCTTTCTTACCTTCGTCGAGTTTGGCCCAAGGCGGAACCTTGTCTCCGTCCTTTTTGCCTTCATCGAGCTTAGCCCAAGGTGGAACCTTGTCATTGCCGCCTTTCTTGGTTCTAGCAACAGTAAATCCATGTTCTTCGGCAATCTGTTTAGCTTCAAATAAGTTCATAAAATCTCCTTAAAATCTTTACTGTATTTATATTATTTATAAATATTTTATGGCACTAGGCGATTTTAGAAAGATATTTGAGAAGACAGAAGTTATAAAACAAGCTACAGTAGAAGAAGTTAAAAAAGCATTTGAAAAGTTGCCAAATGCTAATATACAGTATTCATTACCTGGTGAAAGAAAAGCTCGTAGAAGCGATGGTTTTGAACACTTAACAAAGACAGTTGACCTTTCAAAATATACCGTAGTTGAATTTACTGCTGAAAGAAATGCGGATGACGCAGGTATTACAAATAGCCGTTATAATATGAAACAAGTAAAGGCATTTATAAATTCACAAAACAATATAGAAGCTTATGAAAAGAGTGTTTTGGAATTTTTAGGTGCAAATGCGTTAATGATTAAAAACAAACCAGTAAAATCTGGTGAAATTGATATGTACCCATTAAATGTTGGGAATAAAGTTTTATATTCTACAGCACCTTGGTATTTACGTGGTCACGGTATTGCAGCAGCAATGCGTTCTACAAATACTGAAATTCAAGAAGCAGGTCAAGCAGTTGGTTTATTTACCGCTTATATGATGGATAGTAAAAGCGATGAAATTGACATTAGACATTTGAACTCTTTTGAAAATAGATTCCATTTTTCATTGTATAATAATAAAAGACGAGTAATGAATTTGCTTGAATGGTATATTTACAATTTCCATGGTGCAGTTGAAAAGTGTGTAGACGGTGGCGCTAAAGTATTTGCTGGATTACGTAATCCGTTGACAATGCATCTTTCAGATATATCTTGTGAAGCCGGACATAAAATTGCTGAAAACGGAATTGGTCCAAATATTCGTTCTGTATTTAATGAACTGAATAAGAAACAAGAAAGAAAATTTAAAAATATAAACTCCTGGTGTCCGGCAGATATTGTAGTTTATGATGAAAGTTTGAAGCGAGAAATGAAACCTTCCAACTTTGCTGATATTGATGAATATACTAAATGGCTTAATCGACAGACCGAAACAAACAGATTAAGACTTATTTCGTTGAAACTAAATACTTCCCGTTGGGACAATGTTATTTCACGAACAAGTGTTTCAGATAAGAAGAGAATGCCTGAAATATTGGACAAGAAATGGGAAGTTAACCAAGGTAATATTTACCTTTATGTTCATCTAAATGAAGATGGAATTAAAATAACAGATAAAAATCAAGGTAATGTTATTAGGCTTAAGTTTACTGTTTTCGATAATGATAAAGGTGCAAGTATAGAAGCTGATTATCTTAATACTAAGCAAGTTCATTTTAATTTTGAACGTGAAATTCTTGTAGAGAATTTTAATCGTAAAGAAAATACTCAGACTATGCTTGGTAAGGCTCGAGATACGTTAAACTATTATTTGGCCAAGAAAAAGATTGATACTATTGATGACGTTAATTTTGTATGGCCGGATCAGTTTAAAGAATTGTTACATACAGATGCGGTAGACGCGTTTAATGCAAGAACGACAACCAAACCATCATTGAAACGAAATACTGAAAAACTTGTATTGCGTGATGAAATCATGAAACTATATTCTGACTGGTTGAACAAGATGCGTAAGTTCTGTTTGTATAGAGGAGAACAAGAAGTAAATAAGTCTATAGATGAGTTTATTCTTTATACGATATATGCCGGAAAGAAAGAAAATTTCCAGGATATGGATTTCAATTATAATCAAGATTACATCTTGCTATATTTGATTCCCTTTGCGTCGAGGAATGTAGTAATCTTTGCAATATCCTTTTCAGACATGCCAGTGATTGTGACGGATTCACCTTCATCATCGATAGCAATATCAGCATTTGAACGAGAATTAGTGAGCGTAGCCTTTCTGACCATTGCATTGGTAAGCTTAGCACCGATTCCGAAAGAATCACTGTCAAATGCGAGAGTAACAGGAACTTTCTTGCCCGACGAAGAGGCAGCAGCTGTAGCCGGAGATTCACCCTTGGCAATCTTGTCAACAACAGCAGTTACACCGCCAGACTTTTGATTACCGTTCGGAGTCAAAAGA
>CACWOG010000089.1 GCA_902762455.1 uncultured Bacteroidia bacterium
CCGCTCTGAATTGGGTCGAGTCCTGATGCAAGACCAGCGTTGTTGACCAACACGTCGATGTTTTTCCATTCTGCAGGAAGAGAATCGATTGCCTCGCACACCTGCTTGTTGTCGCGAACGTCGAAATTGAGCGTATAAACCTTTGAATCGGTTGCACTTTCGATTTCCTTCTTCAGTTCCTGAAGCCGCTCGTTGCGACGTCCAGTAATTATTACATTATAACCGTTTTTAGCTAATATTTCGGCAGTTGCCTTCCCAATTCCGGCGGTTGCGCCAGATACCAATGCTATCTTTTTCATTGCAAAATCGTTTTTAGAAATTGAGATGTAAAGATAGATAAAATTTTTGTCGGTACTAACACTTTTAACTGCTAACTTTTAATTTATTAGTCGTTGCTCGCAACGACTCTACATCTCCTCCACCTCAAATATCTCGAACCTGCTCTTGTCCTTCCAATATTTTTCTATCGCAATGCGACGAATTTCGCTCCAATAGACATCCGATTCCAAACCGTGCTTCTGTATCAATGCCATAACATCGGATGCAATTTCGCGCTTCACTTCATCCTTAACTTTGAAAAGCAACTTGCGACCATTGTAATTCACAACTACCGACGGAGAAACATCCTTATCAGCAGAAATTGTTATCGCACCATAGCCCAAAGTTGTCCCCGCTCCTATCTGCAAGCCATCGTTGAGGCAACTTATTGGCGGTTCGGAACCTGCATTCGACACAATTGTAACCTCATCGAGACCAACATGCAGATATTCCAAGATGCGAAGCCCCATCTTTGCACCAATTATGGAATAAATCCCCAAATGCGAGTGCATTTCCGAAGTCAGAAGCACCAATTTGTACTCGGTGTAGCCGTATTTATGTATGATTTGCTCGGCGATTGGCGCAACATCAGCCGACAGCAACGAGTTATTTCTTGGCATTTCGGTAATTATCACGCCCTTTTCAGTCTCGATGGAATTCAGTACTCGCGTTGCTATTACATCGAAATAAGAATCTGGCTTTGGCGTAAGCACCGAAATGTTTTGGCTTGCCGTTTCGCTGAACAACTCAGGATAAAGGATATAGAATGGTAACAAATCGTCGTAAAAACGGACTGATGTAAACGTCTGACCCTGATAGTATTTAGCGAAAGTTTGTGCGTATGGAGTGTTTATTTCGGGCAAAAGTGACAGAAAATCTTCGGGATAGAATACTCTGCCTGCATCCAAAGCCTTCAGTTTCAGCCCCGAAGCAAGAACTTTCTCGTATGCCGACTTGTCCATCTGGTAATTGTAGCCACACGGCTGACCATCCTTTACTGCCGACGGCCAAAGCACATAACTTATTTTCGATGCAAGTTCGGGATGCTTGTCAACAAGGTCGGCAAGGTTCGTCAACGGTCCCATAGCAACATACATCACAGGCTTGCGACTGTTTATAATGGCCGTATAAACGGCATCGGCACGAGGTTTTATGGTAAAATCCGCCCTATTTTTCCAAAAATCTATGGCTTGAGAACAATTTTTCTTAAAATTCTTCGCATTCAAGCCCTTTCCAAGCAATATTCCCTCGTGGTGCAATTCGCCAAGTAGAGAAGCCAAACATTGCGAAGATGTTTCTGCATCGAGCACAGCACCGACCGACTGCACAGCATCGATGTTGAAGTCGCGCGATGCCATAAAATATGTCAATGCACGGAAATCGTCCATTCCGCAGTCGGTGTCAATCACCACGTTGTACTTTGCCCGCTGATGTGCAGATGCATCATCGATAGGAGCAAAAACCAACAGCAATATTATCAAGCCAATAATCATGCGATAAATTTGGCGTAAAGGTAAATAATATTTACGATTTACGAATGTCGATTTACGATTTATGATTGTAAGATTCGATAATTTGATGATTGATTACGCGAGCTAAAGGTTGAACAGGTCAATTTACGATTGGATTTCTGCGCACACATATTGACCATAAAAAAGCCACCTTTCGGTGGCCTCTTCTGTTATAATGAAAAACTCGCAAATTGGCATTCTTATTATCTTCCAAAAAACAAATGCAACGCTGCCTTTACCGATTCGGTATTGTTGCCGACAGCAAGTTCGGAATCGCTGATACTTTCGAGGCTGTACACCATACCATCGGAATATTCGGCACGAACAACAGTTCCTGGCACAAGCCAGAACTCGCCATGTATAATATGCACCCAGTTGTAGTTTATTTCTTTGGTGTACCATATCTTGCAACTGTCAGATTCTGTAATCTGCATCTTTCCAATAGTGCAGTCGTAGTCGCCAATACGTTCCGAGCCAATATTCGGTGTAAACTTCATAATGATAGGTTTCTCTACAATAATGGAATCGGGATATTTTTCTGCAATTATTTTATTCAGCACTGCTAAAAATGCCGAATCAATTGTAGACTGCTCAATAATTGCCTTCCTGTTCAACTTCTCGAATTTCGAATACGCCACATCGCTAACATAAATTTCGTCGGGACGGGCAATCACATTGAGAAACTTGTAGCCGGTGGGCTTACGACTTACCAAATAGCAACTGAGAAACGGATACATCTTTTCCGAAATCTTCGGATTGAAATCATCGCACATTACTGCATAATTCTTACCTGCAAGAATATGAAAACTAATAGTATGCCCCGTTTTTGTCGTCTCATTATAGACAAGATATTTGCTTGCACCCTGCGCAAACAAAGTTATAACAGCAAAAACAAAAACCGATAATATTACAAACTTTCTCATATTTATTTTCACATATAACGCACAATTATATTGTTTATTGTGTATAGATAAAAAAAAAGAGGAAGATTTCTCTTCCTCCTATTTATGACAAAGTACTAACATATTAATTTCCACCAGTTACCCTGTAACCTGCCAGGAAAATATTTTTTGGAGTAACACTAAGCACTGGAATCGGCGAAGTGTTAAGCATCTGGTATGCATACGAACCAAGTATTAAGTTCGAGAATGCTGTTGTCTGCTCGGTCATTATTGCAATAAGGTCGGCATCAACGGTCTTTGCATACTCGATGGTAATGTCGGTGATATTGTCGCCGATAAGGTAGGACGTCTGGTAGTTGACGCCTTCCTGGTCGAAGTACTTGCGGACTGTTGCTGCATAAATTTCAAGCTTGTTCTTGATGCCTTCGCTATCGGACGAAGCAACCTTGACGATATGAACTTCGGCACCGAAAGCCTTGGCGATAGTTGCTACCAGCGGAACTTTCTCGCGGGTTTCCTTGGTAATATCGAGCGGAAGAACAATCTTCTTAACATCGCCGATGTACTTGTCGGAGTAAACCGAAATCACAGGTTTTGTTGTGCTCTGGATGATACGGTATGCGTTACTACCCAAAATGTAGTCGCTCAAGCCGGAAGTACCGTTGGTCGAGCATATAATCATCGAGTCGTCGAAAGCGTTTGCCTGATTTACAACTTCTTCGTGTACACTACCATTCTTTATAATATAGGTAAGCCTGCTCACCGAATTCAGCTTCGGCTTATATTCGGTAATCAATTCTTCGAAATTCTCGACAATCGAATTGTACTGGTTTTCGAAATGAATCTGCAGACGGCCGTGCTTTTTCGACTGAACATGAACCATCTGTATGTCGCAGAAGAACTTGTTGGCGTAAATTATAGCCAAATCCAAACCTTTCATTGATTCCTCGGAGAAATCTATAGGGACAATTATCCTTTCCATATAAACTTAATTTTATCGGGTGCGAAGATAATAAATTTTATCAAAGCAAAAAATTTTATTTAAGGATATTGAGAATTTTTATTCCAGACAATAAATTGCAAGCCACCGAACCGCACCATTCCTGCTTGAGAATGCTGGTAATAGCAGTTTTGCCCCCCATTGGCGCTAGGGCCGCTAATGTCATTAAGGCCCTTAATGCCAAATGGTGGCAAAGCAAAAACTGCTCGGCTGTGCAATCATCCACCAAAAATGCTTACCTTTGTAGTCTAAAATTCAGGCAGGAATGGAATCATACAACATAATAGGCCTAATGTCGGGTACATCGGCTGACGGACTCGATGTCGTGCTGTGCCGGTTCGATGGTGGCGACTACTACTGGAAATACACGCCAATAAAAGCAAAAACCTACGAATACGACAGCGAAACCAAGGCAAAAATGCTCTCACTGCATACGCTTTCGGCCGAAGACCTGAAGCGAGCAGATGTGTGGTTCGGCAACTTTTCCGCCGATGCAATAAACGAGTTCCGCAAGGACATAGCGGAGCACATCGACCTGGTGGCATCGCACGGACACACCGTCTTCCACAACCCGAACGAAGGCTACACGATGCAGATTGGCGACGGAAATGTCATTGCCAAGAAAACCAAGATTCCCACCGTCTTCGATTTCCGCAGCGGCGATGTTGCCCTTGGCGGACAAGGCGCACCACTTGTGCCTATTGGCGACGAACTTCTGTTCGGCGAGTACGATGCCTGCCTCAACCTCGGCGGCTTCTCAAACATCTCGATGCGCAACAAGCAGGGCGAACGGATTGCCTTCGACATTTCGCCCGTCAACATCATAATGAACGAGTACGCCCGCAAACTCGGCAAAAACTACGATGCAAACGGCGACATTGCAGCCTCGGGCAAAACCATACCGACACTTCTAAAAAAACTTTCGGCAATAAGATACTACCGCCAGAAACCGCCGAAATCGCTCGGGCGCGAATGGGTTGAGAAGGAAATGAAGCCAAACCTCGCAGAATACGCCTCGGAAACCGTTGCCGACATGCTCAACACCCTGTCGGTACATATTGGCACCGAAATAGGCAAGGCCATCGGCAGTTGCGGAAAAGTGCTGGTAACTGGTGGCGGAGCGTACAACAAGTTCCTTATTGACAATATCCGCCGAAACTGCAATTCGGAAATCATAATCCCCGACGACACCACAATAAACTACAAGGAAGCAATAATTTTCGCCTTCCTCGGACTTCTGCGTATCTGTGGCAAAAACAACTGCCTCTCATCGATTACTGGTGCAAAAAAAGATTCGTGCTGCGGAGTGTTGGCGGTGGGATGAGAGATGGATGTTATAAAAGAACAAAATATTTAATCGTAATTTTTTATTCGTCATAAACTGGACGGATTGACCGCCCGTACTCACGATAACAAGTACTTATGCCAGCTTTGCCAGAACCTATATCAAGATACCATACACTGTTTTTATCTTCAGTATTTATTGAACTTGTCCAATAAAAGCCATAGAATCCAGCATTTAATAATTCACTTCCGCTACGGTAACCTGCGAACGGAAGAAAAATAGAATTTCCATTAGGACCTGTAAAAAGCAGTCCATTTGTATCATTTATAGTGCTACTTGTTACCTTACAGTAATTTTTCAATTCTGCTATTTCCTTTTTTGTCGGCATACGCCAACCATTACTCAATTTGGCAGCGACATCTGCACTTGCAGGAAGATTTGTAGGATTTTCTAAATAAGTATAATTACTCATATTAGACGATCTTTTAGATACTACTTCTCCCCATGCATAATAATTGCCATATTCCGCAGGATAATTAGCACCCACATTACAAGTAGCCCATTTTATGCCACTTGGCAAGCCCAAATCAACCCATTCTAATCCACTTTGTTGTCCTTTTCCTCCAGATTGAGCAATTGTTTTTGGATTTCCATTGTCATTCAAAGAATCATTACCGTAACACTCTATGTAATATACAAAGTCTTTAACTAATTTTACCTTATCCTGCCTTCGTGAATAATTTGCCATTTGCGAAGCGGTCGGCATTACATTAGTAAGTTGCATTGCATCAACTAAATTTTTCAAATAGGATGCTTTTACTGCATAATTCGCATTTTGGGCAAGCCTGTTGTCAATTCCCGCACAGGCTATACCTATCACATTGCCACTATTATCAAATACAGGACCGCCACTATTCCCGTTCTGAATTGGAGCAGAAATCTGGTACATTGAAACATCACCGTCAAATCCGCTCAAAGCACTTATTCTGCCATCTGTATATTTAACTTCATCTCCCATTATTATAGTCAAAGGAAATCCTAAAACCCATACTTCTTCGGCGACTTCAGCAGTAGTTGTTTTTACTTTATATGGGACAGTTCCAAATCCAGGAAAATCATTATCAGAAATTTTCAAAATTGCAAGGTCATTAATCTTGTCTTTTGCTACAACATCGGCTATATATTTTTTTGTAAAATCACCACGGACTCCATATACATGAATAGCCTGTGCATCTTCTGCGACATGCCAGTTCGTCACAAGATAACCATTATTTAAAGCGAATCCTGTTCCCGACCATACTTTTGGTTTAGATTCTTCAATTTTGCGTTGTCGTTCTAGTTCTTCAGCAATTCTTTTTTGTTCGCGTTCATGTTCTCGTTCTAGTTGTGCAACCCTATCATTGTAATTCTTGATATGTTCAATTATATTATTGTATATGGTGTTAATGCCTGATAAAACTTTTTGAGAAATTCCATTTTCATTTAAATAGCTTGATAGCCGTTTAAGCTGATTGTATTCATAGTTTAGTTCTTCCCTTAATTTTTCATCAATATCTTTTGAAAGGACATCAACTATATATATTTTTAAATTGTTAATTTTATTTTCTGCTTGTCTATGCATTTCTGTAGCCATTATCAAAGGCGTAGCCATCTCTTCAAGTGAAAATGGAGTGTATTGAGGTACAACAGTTACACTTTGTCCAAATAAACTAAACGCGAAAACGCATAGTGAGATGATTAATAATTGTATTTTCTTCATTTTATATAACATCTTTTATTGTTTAATAAAGGCTTAAAGTTTATATAGTTTGGATATTAAGCATTGAATATGTTCTTTAGGAATTAAATCTATTGTATTATGAAGTAATTGATTTACTGCATTTAAATTGTCAAGCAAATAGTTTTTGTCAATCTTGATGTCTTTTTCGTGCGTTATTGAGTTTCTTTTTTTGCAAAAGTTTGTTTTGCCTTTCCAAATTTTCTTAATTGGCAACAATTTTATATCATATTTTCTTGATATAATATTGTAATACATGTCTATTTTAGAGCGTTTACCTTTAATCTGTTCGCAATCAGCTATTATTTTTAATGTTATTTCACAATATCTTGAAATCATTAAAACTATTGACGAATAGAAATCATTTATCATTTCCGATTCTCCATCTATGAGTCCTGAATACGAATTATATATTGAAGATTCAACCTCTAAATCATCATCGGAATTTTGTTTTGCAATATTTCTCGCAAATTCATCTCTTTTTTCATACTCTTGATGAATCAATGTAGGGACTTCTTGTATCAAGCGTTCAAGCATCTCCGCTTTTTCATCAATATATGCTTCAAAAAGATTTCTTCCTTTTGAAAATGACATAAATCTATCTTCGGCTTCCAGTCCCTAAAAGCGCAGGAGAATCCTTTTTCTCCATTCTACAATAAAGAAGCGTGGTACTGATATACCACTTCTCTTGATGAAGGTCCTGAGATTACCTGTGTGGAAGAAATGCAAACAGTCCACGCTATATGCGCGAACCTTTACACTCTCTTGCCACTTTGAAAATTTCTCAGGTTTTCATCAACAAGACGAGCATAAACGCTTCGTTAATCAATATGTACGGCTTGGTTCATCGCCAAACCAACGGCAAATATAAGAAAAGAGAATAGAATGGCAAAATTTATTTTTGATGGAATTAAATGGAATCGCAATATAGAACTGCTGAATTAATTCATAATAATAAGAATCATATCTTCACGATATAACATCACCTAATAAAACCTACATCAAAACTATTTTCCCCATCCCCAATTTTTCCTACCTTTGCCAAAACATTTGCAAACAGACAAAAATGAAGGGACAGAACACAAAAACGGCACTTGCTTTCGCTCTCGCAGTGGCAATATGCCTGATTAGTTGCAACGACCACGCCGCCGAAAAAGCAGAAGAGAAAATCATAGAAAAGA
>CACWOG010000090.1 GCA_902762455.1 uncultured Bacteroidia bacterium
GGCAGATGAGGATCCATACGGGGGATATATCATCAAACAGCATCAGCGTCATTGCTGATGTCAGTGAAGCAGTTGAAGGCGAAAACGGGATCAGTCTGAAGATAAGCGGTCCGGAGAACACCCAGGTACTTGATGCCAGCAAGCGGTCGATCTCCGTCATAGCCGAACCGGCGTCATCTGTCGAAAAAGATATTGTCATAGAGTATGAAGGAGACAACCACTTCCGGGTGATAGGGAGCGAGAATAGTAAATTATGCCAAGACGACCTGCTGACGCTCACACATATCGTCCGCCACTATCCGTTGCTCGTCTCTGACGTGATTAGAGAGGGCAAGAGTCTTGGTGCTTTCACGGCAGGCAAAGCACAGGGTATAGACTTCAAACCGTTATAGCATACACATGGATAGCACTTCGTCGTTTTCCGAAAGTCTGCAGATGTTTCCACATGCCGAACGGCTGCAAGTAGGCGGCACCACCTGCGAGTGCTTTCGTGTGAAGATGTATGGTAAACTGCACTTCTTGAAACGGCTGAAGCCTGAACTGCGTACCAATCCCCACTATGTTGCTGCCCTGCAAAAGGAGTTTGAGACAGGCTATCGCCTCGACCATCCCCACCTGGTACACTATGCAGCCAAGACCGACGATGGCATCTTGATGGACTATGTCGATGGTGAGACGCTCAGCCAGTTTGTAAAACATCATCCCGACTACTTCCGCAATCGCAAGAATGCCGACCGCTTCCTCCGTCAGCTGCTCAGCGTGGTGGGCTATCTGCACGAACACCAGGTAGTACACTTAGACCTCAAGCCTGACAATATCCTGATAACCCGCATAGACCATGATGTCGTGCTCGTCGACTTAGGCTATTGCTATACCGACAGCTATATCGACACGAAAGGACGTACAGACAAATACGCTGCGCCCGAACAGATAGACGGAACGGCAGCGCCTGATGCCCGGACGGACATCTATGCCATTGGCCGCATACTGCAGACGCTACCCTGTGCCGATATATATAATAAGGTGATACGTAGGTGTACGGCAACCAATCCCTCTATGCGCTATCAGCGTGTCGCCGATATTGATGTGGCAATCAGCAGAAGGCATCCTTACTGGTTGGTCGTTGCCATCATTATGGTGTGCATAGTGTTGTCAATAGTTCTCTTTTGGCGAAATCCTTTCCAAAAGGCACTGGCTCCATCACATCAGCATAATGCCGATAAAGACTCCGTGAATAAAGTCATTCCTGTTCAGTCGTCAGACATTGAGGATTCTTCGTTCCAGACGAGCAAACTTTCTGTGCAATGGAAGGTAGAGTCCGCGTTAACTTCGATGGTGTAGGCGTAGGTAGATGGTCAACAAGTGCACACTCCAACACAATTACATTCGACGATAGAAACGACCCGAACACTATCATTCGTACTTCTCAATACAACAGTGGAAACTCACAGTATCCATATTTCGAAATTTACTGGACAGTACAGAATACAGAATATTGTACCGACAAGGATACCGTAAAGGTTATCTTTGCACAGGTTCCTTCGGATTCAATAAAGGTTATTCCTCCTAAGTGCTTCGGCGAACCTGCTATAATTACTGCTTACGAAGATACGCTTGCTACCTACGACTGGGATTATGGCAACGGCTTCCTCGACAGCATAGCAGTGAACGCTGTTAATGGTGCGTTCAGAGCTCTTGTACACTGGGAAGACAAGCAGGATACTCACGTGATAGGTCTTACAACTACCAACTCGTGGGGCTGCCAGTCCAATATAGGTAGGGCTATAGTCGAAGAACCTATACTTCCTGAATACAGCTACACGTTATTCGGTGATACCTGCGCATTGGGCAAGGGTGCAATCGAATTCTCAGACACTATGATTAATTTCGCATTCTTCTGGATTGACACCACGGCAGGACCTACAGTTACAGATCCTAGAGGTTATGCAATTACAGCTGCCGACAATTACCGTGTAAGCAATCTTCCTGCAGGACGCTATACCTATCGTTCAGAATATCAGACCTACAATAGGGACTTTATGGAAATCTATCGCCAGTACTTTGGTACGGCACAGTGCTCCGACTTCCCGGTAGTTGAGGTTGGTACAGTAGGCATGCTTGAGGCAGACATTGCAATATCAGCAGACGTTGTAGGCAACCTTGTTGCACCGGAAGCTACTGCAATCTTCTACAATGGAACCAACTACGACAATATCAACAATAAGGTTTGCGAATGGCACTATGGCGACGGTGTTGTAGAAAGAGCGTGCGACTCAATCATACAGCATGTATATACCGAGCCTGGTTGCTACGAACCGTACTTGATTGTTAGAAACCGTGATATTCCAGAATGCCGCGACACTGCATACCTCGACGACTGCGTATTTGTTGACAAGGAAAGCAAGCTTGAAGTTCCGAATATCTTCTCGCCAAACGGTGATGGAATCAATGATTTCTTCCAAGTAAGCGGACAAACCCTGAAGACCTTCCACGGAAAGATACTTAACCGTTACGGACGTGTAGTATTCGAGTGGACCGACTGGGAGAACGAAGATGCTGGTTGGGACGGACGCTTGAACGGCTCGACAAAGGGTACTCCGGGTGTTTACTACTACATTATAGAAGCAGAGGGTATGGACGGCAATCCATATAAAATGGAAGGAGCTTTGCACCTCGTAAAATAGCACAAACGTTATCAAAATAAAAGATGGTCGCAGTTTTGCGGCCATCTTTTTATTTTAATTCAAGATTTAACTTCGTTGAGCTAAAGGTTGATAATTTGTTGTTTCAACTGTAGAGACGTTGCGTGCAACGTCTAAATGATTTGAAGATTCAACGGATTTATGAGATTTAAAATTCTATGATTTAAGGTTTCAACAGTAGAGACGTTGCGTGCAACGTCTGCTGTAAATCAAAATGATTTGAAAATTTGAACATTCAACGAATTTATGAGATTTAAACATTCAATGATTTAAGGTTTCAACTGTAGAGACGTTGCGTGCAACGTCTGCTATAAATAAAACAATGCAAAAAAATTTTGTTCGCAAATCATTGTTATTCAATTAAATAAAAAATTTTTTAATTTTTTTTGATTTCCCAGGCAACGAAATCGCATTTTAAATTGTCATATAGTCGAAATGGGCGATAACGAGAAACTGATAAGGAAGTGTCAGCAGAAGTCGCATAAGGCTTTTGAAGAGCTTTACAGAAAGTTCTCGCCGTTCGTTTATGGGATTTGCTTGCGTTATGCAAAGAACAGGGACGAAGCCCAGGACATACTTCAGGATTGCTTCATAAAGGTTATGGACAAGATTGGAGACTATAGGTTCGAAGGTTCTTTTGAAGGCTGGTTGCAAAGAATGGCAGTGAACGAGTCGCTGAACTATCTGAGGCTTGGCAGAAGTTCGTTTTCGGAACTTGACGAAGACGATTCAGATGCCAAGGACGAAAGCCCCGATATAGTTTCAAATATGTCGGCGAGGGATTTGCTGGATGCAATATCGAAGATGCCGGATGGCTACAGGACTATTTTCAACATGTATGTCATCGAAGGTTATCAGCACAACGAAATTGCCGAGAAACTTAACATCACCGAGTCCACAAGCCGTTCGCAACTGAAGAAAGCGAGAGAATACTTGATTGAAATAATTAAAAACGATTTTGAACGATGAACGATTTTGACAAGATATTGAAACAGAAACTCGAAGGCTACACGGAAGTGCCGCCCGAGTCGGTATTTGAAAATGTCTGCAAGAATATTCCAAAGCGAACATTCTCGGATGTGTTGTCGGCACACAAATACCTCTTTATTTCTGCTGTTGCGGCTGTTGCAGTCGTTACCGCTGTACTCGTCGTATATCTTCCAGAAGACGAAACATCAACCCCAATATCAAACACCATAATAGAAAACCTTACTCCTGATGCACCTGAGACAAATCAACCGACAGATTTGCTTGTTGCCGCCAACGGTGAAACGTCCACACCGGAACCATCCAATCCAAAACTTACAGAACTTATATCGCAACCAGAAAACAAGGTTGATGCACTTAACTTGAATGATACAATAATTTGTGGCAGCGAACTTACTATTGAAGGCATTGACGCTTCGAAAGTAAAGGCATCCAACGGATTGAACTTGACAAAGGTTGCATCGGGAGTTAAAATTAGCAGCACGGCTTACGGCACACATACGCTCGACTTGCAGAATGGCAATTCGGTTAAGATTACATTCGTAGAGCCCGAAAAACTTGCCGTAAAGGCATCAAAGACCGACTTGTGCTATGGAGAAAGGCTGATAGTGGATGTCGCCGCAAACAGCCCTATTTCGTGGAATGACGAAGGCTACTCGGTAAAGAAACTGAATGCCGGCAAATACGAACTTAGCGGATTGAATTCGGGCAGAAACAACATATTGCTGACGGCAGACGGCAGATGCGCATCAAAAGTCGCATTCGACGTAAACGTTGCCGAAAAACTGAGCCATTCGGTAAGCACAAAGGCAAACTACTGCTCGGGAAATAATGGTCAGATTGAAATAAAGTCGCAGTCGGCAATAAGCTATTGCAGAATTAACGGCAAGGAAATTTCACGTAGCGGAATCTTCACAGGACTGAATGCCGGCACATATACTGTTGAAATAAATTACACAAATTCGTGCATAGCATACGACACTGTTGTAGTAAATAGCAAGAGCAAACTGAACGCTACTTTTGAAAGCACTAAGGACGCTTTCAACGACAAGGCATACAATTTCCGCAACTACACAAGACTTGATGATTCTGGAAATGTTCAGAATGTCGATTTCGAGTGGCTTGTAAACGGCAAGGTAGTGTCAACCGATTACAATTTTGATTACGAATTCGAGAGCAATGGTAAATATACTGTAGAACTTGTAGCCCGTACAGGCGACTGCGAAAGCAGGTATTCAAAGACTATTGATGTCGTATCGAGCGACTTCAGGATTCCGAACGTATTCACACCAAACGGCGACGGCATAGGCGATGAGTTTACATTATACTACGACGGCACATTGCTCGACTACGACTTGTCAATATACACGAAGGCCGGTCAATTGGTTTTCCACAGCCAGCAGCTTGACAACTACTGGGACGGAAAAATCAGTGGAAACAACGAGGCTTCGGAAGGCGTATATTTCTATGTGATTACCGCAACCAACGACAAGAACGAGAAGCTTACCCACAAGGGTACGGTGCAACTGATTAGACGATAATTCCGTATTTTGTGAGCATTTATGGAAAAAGGCTGCTTTGGGGCAGCCTTTTCTTTATGTTTTCTGATGCTGAAATACAGCAATTATAGACTCCAATAAGTCAAGTCCTTAATCTTGCCACGCATTACACCCTTTACATCGACAAGGATTCCGTTTTCTGCCGAAATGCCCTTGAAATAGTCTTCGGTGAGTTCCATATATGGCTTGTGGTTTACGGCAACGATAATTGCATCGTACTTGCCTGTCGGTTCCTTCGACATATCAACGCCATATTCCTTCATAACTTCGTCGTGGTCGGCGTATGCATCAACAACATCGCAGTTTACGCGGAAATATTTCAACTCGTTGATAATGTCGATTATACGTGAATTTCTGATGTCGGTGACATTCTCCTTGAAGGTCATACCCATAATGAGAACCCTCGACTTGGTGATTTCCTTGCCTGCATTTATAATCATCTTTACAACCTTGTCGGCTATGCGTGTACCCATACTGTCGTTGAGAGCACGACCAGAATTAATCATACTTGCGTGATAACCAAGCTGTTTTGCCTTGTGAAGCAGGTAGTACGGGTCAACACCGATGCAATGTCCGCCAACAAGACCCGGCGAGAACTTCAGGAAGTTCCACTTTGTTCCTGCTGCTTCCAAAACCTCGTAAGTGTTGATTCCCATAATGTCGAATATGATTGACAATTCGTTCATAAGGGCAATGTTGATGTCACGCTGTGTATTTTCAATAATCTTTGCAGCTTCAGCAACCTTTATTGCGCTTGCACGGTGAACACCAGCCTTGATTATTATTTCGTAAACCTTTGCAATGTTCTCGGCAGCCTCAGGGTCGCATCCCGATGTGATTTTCTTGATTTGAGTAAGCGAGTGAGCCTTGTCACCTGGGTTAATTCTTTCAGGCGAGAATCCTACCTTGAAGTCCTGCATAAACTTCAGTCCAGACATCTTTTCAAGAATCGGAACACAATCTTCTTCGGTGCATCCAGGGTAAACGGTTGATTCATAAACTACATAGTCACCTTTCTTCAAAGCCTTGCCAACCGATTCCGATGCCTTGATTACTGGAGTAAGGTCGGGAAGCTTGTGCTCGTCGATTGGAGTAGGAACAGCAACGATGAAGAAGTTGCACTGTTTCAAATCTTCTGCGTTAGAAGTGAAAGTGATGTTGCAACCGTCGAATGCCGACTTGTCGAGTTCGTTGCTCGGGTCAATATGGTTGTTCATCATAGCAACTCTTTCTGGCTTAACATCAAAGCCAACCACTTCAATATGCTTCGAAAATTCCAAAGCAATAGGCAGACCTACATATCCAAGTCCGATTACGGACAATTTTGCCTGCTTGTTTATTAATGCCTCGTAAATGTTATTCATATACTTATTTTTTAATTATTTTATTTTTGACATAAATGGATGTTCGCAATCTTTCATAGTGGTTACAACTTCGGCATTTCTGATGAAATGAACCATTTCGATGCTCGGTTTAGCCTGGTCGAGACCAAAGCCGTTGCCGGCAAGGATGTTCTTGTAGCTTTCGGTGTGCAAATCGGTAAAACCGCCAGTAAATTCGAGTTCATCACCAGCAATCTGGATAGAGCGGTATGTCGTCTGGCCCTTTGCCTTGATTTCGTCGGGAAGATATTCGCTGTCAACGCTCAAGAACCAGCGCACGCGTGCCTTTTCAAGTTCAAGGTAACCTGACACAACATGATTGTCGCGATGGTGAACCACGAGCATTTTCTTTTTGCCGAAAATGTACTGAAGCATATCGAAGAAATGTATGCCGATGTTGGTTGCCAGTCCGCCCGACTTTGCAATGTCGCCTTTCCACGAATAGTGGAACCACTTTCCGCGTGAGGTTATGTAGGTTAGATCAACATCGTAAATCTTGTTCGGGTTGCCGGCTTCGATTTTCTTTTTCAGCTCGATGATTGCTGGATTCAGACGGAGTTGTAAGATGTTGTAAATCTTGTGCCCTGTTTCCTTTTCCAGTTCTGAAAGTGCATCAATGTTCCAGGGATTGAGTACGAGTGGCTTTTCACAGATAGCGTCGGCACCGTTGAGCAAAGCCATCCTTATGTGTGCATCGTGCAGGTAGTTTGGCGTACAGATGCTGAAAATGTCCAGCTTTTCGCCCGAACCGTGCTGCAATTTGTAAACGTGACGTTCGAAACGTTCCGGCTCTGTAAAAAAGTCGGCTTTCGGGAAAAATGAATCCATAATTCCCACGCTGTCGCTCTTGTCGAGAGCTACGAGAAGGTTGTTACCAGTCTCCTTTATTGCTTTCAAATGGCGAGGTGCTATATAGCCACCAACACCTATTATTGCAAAATTTTTCATTCTATTCTTGTTACTTTTCCGTTTTCCAATTTATATTTCTGACCGCTTTCGGGGCAGGTTGCAAAGCCTTCATTGTCGAACTTGAGCTTGCATCCGTACTCGCTAACCCAGCCCATCTGACGTGCAGGATTTCCAACTACGAGGGCATAGTCGGGAATGTTCTTCGTGACTACAGCACCAGCACCGATAAGTGCGTAACGGCCAATGTCGTGTCCGCAAACCACCGTTGCATTTGCGCCTATGCTTGCGCCTTGCATTACCAAGGTACGACGATAGCAGTCCTTACGGCTTACTGCACTGCGCGGATTTATGACATTCGTAAATACCATCGACGGACCGAGAAAAACATCGTCTTCGCAGATTACG
>CACWOG010000091.1 GCA_902762455.1 uncultured Bacteroidia bacterium
CAACTTAGACCAATCATGCATAACATTCCTATAACTAACATCAAGTTTTTTTTTTTTTTATTCATTTTAACGATTTAACTTCTTAACAACGAGAACACAATGAAAGTATTGTACGCAAAAGTAAAATAATTTTCTATATAACAAAAAAAAATTACTAAAAACACGCTTTTACAACAAACGAAATTCAACAAGCATATTGTCAACAAGGAAATGGGCACAATTTCTCCATCCTTATTCGTCAACAAAATGTGCGAGGCATGCTAAATATTCGTCACAAAAATGTGTGAGCAAAGCAAAATTTTCGTCAATATTTTTGGCAAATTACTGAAAACTAATTATTTTTGCAACGACATATTTTTAGATTATGAAACGAAATATTTACAGCAAACTAGTGGAGTGGAAAAACAAGCCGTCGGGAAAGCGTAAACCTCTGATTTTGGAAGGTGCAAGGCAGACCGGCAAGACTTGGCTTGCAAGGGAACTCGGCAAAAACGAATTTGAGTCGTTTGTCGAAGTAAACTTTGAGGATTCAGAGCAGTTGAGGTCGATTTTTGAGATGGATTTCGACATTGACCGCATATTGCTTGCAATACAGTCGGCTACTGGCACGAAGGTCGAAGCAGGAAAAACATTGCTTTTCTTCGATGAGATTCAGCACGCACGGCGCGGTTTGCTGTCGCTAAAATATTTCCACGACAAGGCTCCGCAGTATCACATAATAGCTGCAGGCTCTTTGCTTGGCGTAATCGACCACAAGGATGATTCGTTTCCTGTCGGCAAGGTCGATTTCATAAATGTGCATCCGCTCACATTCGACGAATTTCTTTGCGCACTTGGCAAGGATGGTCTTGCTGATATGCTCCGCACACTCGACTGGAAGGCAATAGAACCTTTTGAATCAAATTCTATTGAGATGCTACGCCAGTACTACTATGTTGGAGGTATGCCCGAAGCCGTGCTGACATTCGCCGAGGAGAAGGACTACAATGCAGTGCGAACCGTACAGAACAACCTGCTGAAGTCGTACGAACGCGACTTTTCGAACCATCCGCCAAAAGAAATCGTACAGCGTATGATAATGGTCTGGAATTCTGTTCCTTCCCAGTTGGCAAAGGAAAACAAGAAATTCGTATATACGGCAGTGCGACCGAGTGCACGTGCAAGGGACTTTGAAACTTCAATCCAATGGTTATGCAATGCAGGAGTGGTGTCAAAAGTAACACGTATTTCGGCAGGATGGCTCCCTCTTAAAGGCTACGAAGATGCCGATTCATTCAAGTTGTACCTTTTGGACATCGGACTTATGGGTGCCATTGCCGGACTTGATGCCAAGTCGCTTGTCGATGGCGATGACTTTTTTTCGCAGTACAAAGGTGCGCTAACTGAACAATTTGTATTCCAGCAGATAAGTGTTAACGAAGATATGGAAATCCACTATTGGACACCAGATGTGGGAACTGCCGAGGTGGATTTTATCATACAACTTGGCGATATGATTGTTCCGTTGGAAGTAAAAGCAGAAAAGAATCTGAAAGCTAAGTCGTTGGGACTATTCATAAATCAGTATGGGGCATCATGCGTTGTTAGAACTTCTATGGCACCATTTGAGCAGGGAAAGACCATAACCGACTTGCCGCTGTTCGCCATAATGTTTCTGCCACAAGTTATTGGCAACATTCGTCAACAAAACGTGCAAATAAAGACCAATATTCGTCACAAAAATGTGTGAGCAAAGCAAAATTTTCGTCAACATTTTTGGCAAACTACTGAAAACCAGAATAAAAAAAGCCGATAGGAATTCTACCGGCTTTGTATTTTTTAAGGGAACCTTTTATCTCTTAATGTCCATTTCCCTAATCAAGTTCTGAGCGTTTGCGTACTTGTCGATGATGAACAAAGCGTATCTTACATCAAGGCAGATGCACCTCTGCAAGTTTTCCTCGAAGTCGATGTCGCCCGACATTGCCTCGCTGTTACCGTCGAATGCAAGACCGATAAGTTCGCCGTTGCCATTGATAACAGGGCTGCCCGAATTACCACCGGTAATATCGTTGTTGGTAATGAAGCAAGTAGGAACATCACCATTCTTGTTTACATACGGACCGAAATTCTTGTCCTTGTAAAGTTGTTTCAACTTTTCGGGAACAATAAATTCGTAGCTGTCAGGATTTTCCTTTTCCATCACCCCCTTCAAGGTAGTATAGTAATCGTAGAAAACGCCATCACGAGGTTCGTAGCTCTTGACATTTCCGTAAGTCATTCTTATTGTCGAGTTTGCATCGGGAGCAAAGTTCTTGCTGGGGTTCATTGCAAGTACTCCTTCGATGAAAATACGGTTGTTGCGTTCAAGGTCAGCCGACAAGTCGTTGTATGCAATCGAAACATTTCTGTAAACATCAATTATGTCGTTACCCATCTGCAATACTGGGTCTTTAGTGAAGGCTGAACCCGATGGCTTGTCGAGGAAAGCGTTAAACTTTGCTTCGGTAGAGAAAATTGACTTCGAGAAAGCATCATCAACATACTTTTCTACATCGCCCTTGTACTTGCCTTGGATAGTCTTGAAGAACTCGGGATAGAAATCGGGACTCATCTCGTTGTAAGCCTTTCTGAACAAAGCCTTCATAAGTGCGCGCTCTGTTTCGGGGTCGTAGTCCTTGTAGAATTCCTTTGCAGGCTCTCTCATATCGCTTACTGCCGAATTGATTTCTGCAATTTCCTTCGAAGCGAAAGCCGTTGCCAACGACCTGCAGCCAAATGCAAAATACGGCAATTCGCTACCGAGAAGACCTTCTGTGATATACATTCTTGCTACTGCATGATTTCTTCTTGAACTATAGATTTTCTGCAGTGCATTCAAAGCATCACGATACTTCGATTCGCCCTTTGCATCGGCCCACTTGCACAAGTCAGCCTCAATCTGCTTCTTGATTCCCATTGTGTTGAGGTGAGCCAAAGCCTTATTCTGCTCGTTGGAGTACTTCCAATAGTTTGAGCAGGAAGCATATTTCGAAGCATACTGAATCTTTACCTTCGGGTCGGAGTTCATCTTCTTACGCAACTCGTTGACCTTCACATCTCTGATTTCGTATCTCAACTTGTTTGTAACCTGCATGACTTCTTCGAGTCCGTACGAAGTGACATAGCGGTTGGTTGTACCAGGGAAACCCATAACCATTGCAAAGTCGCCATCTTCGATTCCCTTTGCGCTAACAGGTAGGAAATGCTTCGGTTTCAGAGGAACATTCTTCTTTGAATATTTTGCCGGTGAACCGTCGGGAGCTGTGTAAATTCTGAACATCGAGAAGTCGGCAGTATGGCGCGGCCACATCCAGTTGTCGGTATCGCCACCGAACTTACCCATCGATGAAGGAGGAGCACCAACAAGGCGAACATCCTGATAAGTAACATATACCAACAGGAAATACTGGTTTCCACCGAACATATCCTTTACCTGAGCCTTGTAGTTGGTTCCAGAAACAGCATTGTCGATTATGGTCTTCGAAGCCTTTTTCAATGCAATGTTGCGGTCTTTCTCGGACATATCCTTCTTGAACGACTTTTCAATTTCTGCAGTTACGTCCTCAATCTTTACAAGAATAGATGCGGTAATACCCGGATTTGAAAGTTCCTCTTCCTTCGAGTATGCCCAGAAACCATCCTTCAAATAGTCGTGCTCTACTGTTGAATGGGTCTGAATCATTGAATATCCACAGTGGTGGTTGGTGAACATAAGGCCTTCGTCCGATACGATTTCTCCTGTGCAGAAATGCCAGAACGGAGAACCCTCTCTACCCAAACCTACAACTGCATCCTTGATACAACCTTTGTTTACGCTGTAAATATCTTCGGGTGTTAGCTTGAAACCCTGCTTCTTCATATCGTCGTAGTTCTTGCCAATCATCGACAATAGCCACATACCTTCGTCAGCCCTTGCCGTCATTCCGAAAACAAGAACAAACACAAATAAAATCGCTGCAAATTTTCTCATATAGTTATTTTTTTAGTTTGACAATTGATTTTCAACGCATTACTACTTTACAGAATTGCAAGTACACTTCTTGTATTTCTCCAAACCTTCGTTCAAGAATTCAGTAAATTTCTCAACATTAGTGTTGTACGACATCGGTTTCGTAAGCACCTGACCTTCGGGACTTACAACCACATAGTACGGCTGGGTGTTGCACTGGAAGTTGACAATCTGGATGTCGGCGTTAACCTCACCCAAGGTCTTCTTCAACTTGCCGTCGTTTGATGATGTAAACTGCTCTTCTACAGGCACTTCAACCGATTTCTCATCTACATACAAGGCTGTCATCACAAACTCGTTGTTGAACTTTTCGGCAATCGACTTGTTTGCCCAGATTTCAGCCTGCATCTTCTTGCAGTTAGCGCACGAATGTCCTGTAAAATAAAGGATTATCGGCTTGTTCTGAGCCTTTGCGCACTCGAATGCCTGCTTGTAGTCGAAATATGCATTTACACCGTATGCAGTGTGCATCGACTCCGAATACTTTGGCGTTCCGCACAAAGCGCCTTCGGAAGCGCTACCGCCATCGTCGGCAAGGTTGAAGTTCTGCGTGGTCATCGGCGGAAGCAAGCCCGATACCGACGAAAGGTTTGCACCGAAC
The DNA here is from genome assembly GCA_902762455.1 of uncultured Bacteroidia bacterium. Taxonomy (GTDB): domain Bacteria; phylum Bacteroidota; class Bacteroidia; order Bacteroidales; family ML635J-15; genus Bact-19. Next base: position 4,632 of record CACWOG010000091.1, read on the forward strand.
ATTCCCGGGAACAAATAGAGTGCGAAAACAAAGAACGCCGATGCCAAAATCATACGGAAGAAACCGACAGTCTTGACCTCGCTGTCCATTTTGAAACGAATCTTGCCAAGCAGGTAAAGTCCGCACAAAACACTGATTACAATCCATATAGCAATGTAAAGTTCGCGGCTCATAATGTCGAGATGATAGTTCTGGTCGATGTTTGAGAAGTACTTGAGCGAGAATGCCAACAGGCAGAAGCCCATTACAACCTTCACCGAGTTCATCCATCCGCCCGACTTCGGCAACTTCTTGAGCCAGTTCGGTGCTATTGCCAAGATTGTAAACGGCAAAGCAAAGCCAAGTCCGAAACCAAGCATTCCTATTGTCGGCTCAAGTACGTTTCCACTGGCAGCCTTTACCAACAAAGCTCCGACAATTGGTCCTGTACAGCTGAAGCTTACGATTACCGTTGTGAGTGCGAGGAAGAACGATGCGAAAATACCGCCCTTGTCAACCTGCTTGTCGCTCTTGTTTGCCAGCGAAGTCGGAAGAATAATCTCGAACAGACCGAACAACGATGCAGCAAATGCAACAAACAAAATGAAGAAGATAAGGTTAGGAATCCAGTGCGTGCTAAGCACGGTGGTAAGTCCTGCGCCAGCATTCGTAAGCGAAACAATCACACCTATAATAGTATATAGCAAAGTAATTGAGATTCCGAAAACCAAAGCCTTGAGTATTGAATTGAACTTGCTTGACTCGCCCTGCATAAAGAAGCTGATTGTCATTGGAATCATCGGGAACACGCAAGGTGTCAAAATTCCAAGGATACCAAACAGCAGGGAAAGGAAGAAGAATGCCCACATGGAACCGTCTTCAGTTGTTTCCTCGACAAATTCGTTCTGCGAAACAATGCGCGGAGTTCCGCCCTTGTCCGACTGTACGGGCTCTGCAACGGCTTCTGTGGAGTCGGCAGCAGGTTCTTCCTCAGCCACAACAGCATCGGCAGGTTCGGCTGCTTTTTCGGTTGTTTCGACCTTGTTTTCGGCAGTTTTTTCAGGTTCTGCAGTTTCTTTCTTTGGCAAGTCGATGTTGAATTTTGCATCAGCGCTTACCGGCAAGCACTGACCGTCCTCGAAGCAAGCCTGACCGTTCAGTTCGGCCTTTACTGAGAATGAAGCATCGGTCAAAACTTCAATTTTCTGCTTGAAAGTCGCCTTCTTGGTGAAATACTTGACATTTACCATAAAAACATCGTCGTACTCGGCTGTAGGAGCCGGCGACTCGGTAGTTTGTCCGACGGTTTTGTACTTGTCCGACTTTGTGTAAGTAATCACGAGGGGCATAGGTCCGCCCGCATCGAAATGCTGTGAATAGAGGTGCCATTTGTCCTCGATTGTTGCCGTCATTACAAGGTTGTATTCCTTGTCGGAAATCTTTTCGGTCGAGAATTTCCACTTAACAGGCTCGGCCATCTGCGCAAAAAGCATTGAGAATGCGAACATTGCAGTAGCCAACAAAAAGATTCTTCGCAAAAAGTTCATATACGTTTTGTTTTGTGAGTCGCAAAGTTAAAAATAAATTTAAGATTTACGAAGTACGATTTAGGATTTTTTAAAATTAAATGTCCACAAAAAAAACACCCGTCTCACGACGGATGCCTATGAAGATATTGAGTGTGGAGTATATGCTATCTAGTAAGGATTATTTTCTTCTCTTCAACGATCCTGCGGAGGTTCATTATTGCATAGCGCATACGACCCAACGCGGTGTTTATGCTTACGTTGGTGACATCGGCAATCTCCTTGAAACTCATTCCGCCGTAGTGCCTCAGCATTATCACTTCCTTCTGCTCGGGCGGCAAATATTCGAGCAATTTTTTCACATCGGTAAGTATCTGCTCGTCAACAATCCTGTCCTCGATAGTGGAGTCTGCCAACGAAGTGGAATTCAACACATATTCGTTCTCGTCGCTAGACGTCAGTCCGTTATTCTTGTCGTACCTGAAATAGTCTATTACCAGATTGTGTGCAATGCGCATCACCCAAGGCAGAAACTTGCCTTCCTCGGAATAGGAACGCGAACGCAACGAAGACATCACTTTCAAAAATGTGTCCTGAAATATATCGTCTGCAACTGTGGGATTCTTGACATTCAAAAGTATATAAGAATAAACTTTGCCCTTATACCTCTCGATAAGAACCTCGATGCACTTTTTATCCCCTGAAACAAATGCGTCAATCAGCATCTGATCCGAAAACTTGTCGTATGTCATATTTCTGTCTTACAATAAGTTAAGGATAAAAATGTATCTTATAGGCGTTCTTCCTTTCTTTTTAAAATGTCAATAATAATACTTTAACGAGGCAAATTTAAAATAAATTTTCGGAACTGCAGCAAAAAAATTAATTATTTTTTTCGCGCCACATAAAGAATTTCCTTTTTGTCAAGACGATAGCGTTCAATTTTTTCGGCTGGCAACTTTTCCTTGATGTCAAATTCCTCGACCTCGAAACCTACCGACCTGAGTCTGTCGGGATAGTCCAGACCGTGCCAACGAACGTGGTCGTACTGACCAAAATGCTTTTCGCGTTCCAACGGGTCGGTAATGCTCGCATCCTCGTAAGTTTCCTTGAAATCTGTATTTATCGGCACCTGCAAAATGGCTGTACCTCCGCTTTTCAGCACGCGGAAAATCTCCTTCATTGCGGTGATGTCGTTGGGAACATGCTCGAGCACATGGTTGCAGATGATATAGTCGTACGATTCGTCCTTCAAAGGTATCTGCATAATGTCGAAATGCAGGTCGGCAATTGGCGACACAAGGTCGGCGGTGGTATATTCCAGATTTTCAGCCTTCTTGAACCGCTTTATGAATGGCTGTTCCGGCGCAATGTGAAGCACGGATTTCCTCGTTGTAAAGAAATCGGAATATTCGGTCCAGTACAACCACATAAGCCTATGCCTTTCAAGCGACAAGCACTTGGGACACAGACGGTTGTCGCTACCGCTCTTGCCATACGGCAGAAACTTGCGGAACGATTTCCCACAAACAGGACACGTAACGTTATTACCTATATAAAAAGGTCTTACAAGAATCGAAAACAAACCCGAAAACCTTATCAGTATAGGACGTGGTATTTTACGAACCAAAAACCTTATGAATTTCTTCATATCAGTATATCGTGAGTCTTTGTAGTATGACCATGATTTTGCATAACCTTTCATACTCATGATGTGATTGATTAGAGCGTTTGTTATATTGAAATATATCTTTCCTTTTATTATAGATACACCGTTCCATATCTTTATAGTTATGGATGATATATTTTTCGTCCATCGGGTAGATAATGTTGAACTCGTTATACACTTTGCAACTGCCGTCGAACCACTTGCGCAGATGCTCACACGACAATGCCGAACTAAATTCACGCACAAGATTTTCGTATGTATCTCGGTCAATCTCCCCGTTGTTGAACATTACAGCAACAGCTGGCTCCACATCTTCTGCAGTAATTATCTGCT
>CACWOG010000092.1 GCA_902762455.1 uncultured Bacteroidia bacterium
TAAACTTACAGCCAACAAGTTTATGCTATCGCTGTCGTACCTGTTGAAAATCAACCAGAAAAACACAATATCGCTCGGATTGCAGGGCGGATATGTCAACAAGTATTTTACACTCGACGGAATAACCTTGCCGAGCCAGTACAACCCCGAAACAGGATACTATGATGTGAACCTGCCAAACAATGTAACCGATATGGATATGTCGCTCGGCTATGTAGATATACACGCAGGAATAGCATACAGCGGCAAGTTCCAAAAAATAGAGCCAATGATAAGCCTGTCGGTGCTTCACCTGAATTCGCCGAAAGAAACATATTGCAATGCAAACAGCAAACTTACACCACGAATGCTTTTCAACGGAGAAGTTAGAATACTATGTGGAAAGTCGTGGTCGGTAATTCCGCACATTCTTACTACATTCAACAAAAAGACAGAGGAAATGCTTTTCGGCGTATTGGCAGAACGCGCAATTCCTACAAAAGTAATAACATCGGTATTCTTTGGAGCAAGCGGGCGTACTTCGTTCTCCAACTTCGACGCTGCAATGCTCACTGCAGGACTGACATTCTACGGAATTACCGTCGGAGCAAGTTACGACATCAACCTGTCGAAACTTATGCAGGCGACAAACGCACGAGGAGCATTTGAAAGTTCACTTATCTACAAACTGAAATTTGAAAAGAAAAACTACATAACACTGCCTTGCGACAGATTCTAAATATGGAAGCAAACAACTCAAACATATTACAGATGCTACAAGCAAAATGCAGCAGGACATTGCATATAGCGCTAATCGTTGTATTTGCCCTCCTGACAGCAAACAGCATTTCTGCTCAAAATACCATCGACTACGAAAAAGCATCGAAGGGCAAACTGATGAAAATTGCAAAAAAAGCAATATTGGAAGGCGATATTTTCACTGCCACCGACAGTTACCGCAAATACGACGACAAATATCCAGGCAATTCAACCGTAGAAAAATCCCTCGCCTACCTTTATTGGCAGGAAAAAAACTACTCCGAAGCACAGAAATATTTCAGAAAAACATTTGAAAACGACGAAAAGACCAACCTTGAAGAACTTTTCTATTCTGCAAAATGCCTGCAAATAATGGGAAGATACGATGATGCCAAGAAGGAATACGAAATTTTTGCCACAAAAGGCAAGTCCGATAAAAATATGCGAGAAAATGTGAAGTTTGCAAAATCTATTGCCGAAGAAATGGACAGGTTCGCCAACGACAATGGAAATTCAAACATCGCAATAGTTCACCTCGACACTTCTATCAATGGCAAGCACATCAACACCGCACCGCTTCCATACGAAAACAACACTTTGATATTCGGTGCGTTGCGTGAGAACGAAATTACATACTACAATACAGAGGAAGATATTCTACCGACTCGCAAGTTCTACATTGCAGAGGAAAAAAGCGAAATGGAATGGAACTTCTTAGGCGAATTCGACACCGTATTCAACAGCAACGACTTTGATGTGAGCAATGGTGCATTGTCAGCCGACAAGCAAAGATTCTTTTTCTCAAAATGCCACAAGAACGACAACGGCAAGAGAATCTGTGAAATATATATGTCGAAGCTTGAGGACGGCGTTTGGCAAATTCCCGAAAGACTTCCTGACGTAATAAACGCAAACGGCAGCACAACAACAATGCCGTCGCTTGGCATTTCACGGCAGAATACCGATGTACTCTATTTCGTAACCGACCGTGAGGGCGGACGCGGCGGACTTGACCTGTGGTTCTCGCTGTACAACAAGAAGGACAACAGTTGGAAGGAAGCCAAGAACTGCGGAAAGCAAATCAATACAACTGGTGATGAAATTACACCATACTACGATGTTACAACCAGAACTTTGTACTACAGTTCCGACGGAATGTTGGGCTACGGTGGATTCGACATCTACAAAACTACTGGCGAAGGAAAGAGTTTCAACGACATACAGAATATAGGCAAACCTATCAATTCAAGTTACGACGACCTTTACTACACTATTGACGAGAGCCGTCGAAAAGGTTTCCTCGCCTCGAACCGCGATGGTGGCAATTCGCTTCGCAACAAGAACTGCTGCGATGACATCTACGAGTTCATCTATCGTGACCACATTGTACTGGCAGTTGACGGAAAAGTAATTGGTATAACCGACTCGACTTTCTACCGCAACATAGAAGAGCAATACGCACGTACGCGCACGGTTGACATTGATGAAATCGAAAAATCAGATATGGCAGAAATGCTTCGCGACTACCGTGTCGACCTTTATATGACCGACAACGAAGGCAAAAGCCACTTCTTGAAATCGACTACCACTGGTAAGTCTTTGTATTTCTTCAACCTTGAACGCGACGTTGACTACTACATCAGTGTCAAAGACTTCAACAATAAGGAAAAAACGCTTGAATTTACCACAAAAGGACTGGTTCATTCCGACACACTACACCTTGATCCGCTTATCATTAACGCATTGTCAAGCCGTTCTTTCGTTGTAGAAAACATCTACTACGACTTTGCAAAATACAACCTGCGCGACGAATCAAAGGTAGTAATCGACACGACCATATTGAAGATTCTCAATGCTTATCCCAAAATTATTGTCGAAATCAGTTCGCACACCGACAGCGTTGGTACCGACCAAAGCAATATGACACTATCGCAGAATAGAGCACAATCGGTTGTAAACTATCTGATACAAAAAGGAATAAACAAAGAACGACTTGTCGCTAAAGGTTATGGAGAATCGAGACCTATAGCACCGAACTCAAATCCAGACGGCACCGACAACCCCGCAGGCCGACAAAAGAACCGCCGTACAGAGTTCCGCGTAATCGGTCACCTCGACGACGATGCCGACATCTTGTATGAATATGATTAACTGGCCTGAAGGCTAACAGGCTAACAGCCCTCCCGCCGACTGAGCTTCGCCCCCTGAGCGGAGTCGAAGTCAAGGAATGCACCTAATGGCTAGGCTATAAGTCTGACAGTCTGCCTGACCGTTAGACAGCAAGCCTGTTTGACTGTTCGACCGTTAGTCCTACTTCCGCTTTTTCGCAAAGAAATCCTTCATAATTTTCTCGCACTCGTCGGCAAGGACACCGCTTTTTAGTTTTGTCCGCGGATGAAGAATTTCGCGTGAATACCTTGAAAATCCCCGTTTCTCATCTGCCGCGCCATATACAATTTCGGAAACCTGCGCCCATGCCAAGGCTCCGGCACACATTACACAAGGTTCTACCGTCACAAACAAGGTGCAATCGGTAAGATATTTTGCATCCATATAATCCTCGGCGGATGTTATTGCCATAATTTCCGCATGTGCAGTGACATCGTGCAAATGCTCCGTTCGGTTGTGTGCCTTTGCAATAACCTTGTCGCCACATACGACAACCGCGCCGATGGGCACCTCGCCCTCAAGTTCGGCCTCACGCGCCTCCAAAAGCGCAATACGCATATATTTTTCGTAATCCATAGCGGAGGCAAAGGTAAGAAAAGTTTATGAGTTTCTATGCCTACGGCGTTTCAATGTGCTTCGCACGTTTCTGTGCCTGCGGCGTTTCTGTTGAGACACGCCATGGCACGTCTTTACAATGCCTGCGGCGCTTGATGGGCAAAGCCCGTTTATTGCTACGCTGTTTGATTGGCTGCGCCGTTTGAATGTTCTAGGGCTTGCAGGCTTAAAGCCATTTGACTTGTTTTATGTTTCTATATCTTCTTGGTGGTTGATTGTGTTACACCCAATAAAAATTATGCTTACATTTGCGCACAAAATTAGTATTGACATGATACGCATACCGCTATTGAAAGACCGTCACAACCACTTGTTTTCGTACGGTTCGCTTGCAAAGGCCACAGACTTGTTCAAGGTAAGAACAGAGGAAAATGCAATAAAGATTCTTTCACAACTACCACATGACCGCATAAACGTTGCGATGGGCTGGTTCGACTCATACTTCACATTCTCGAAGGAAAACCTCGACAAACTGCCACCTATAATTATATGCAACAACTCGCTTCACAACTACATATTCAATACCGAAGCAGGGAAAGTCGTCGAGGAAAAGTACAATGAATGGTTCACCAACTGCCACAACCAGGAATGGATAGAGCGCAACACCATGCAAGTGCTGACATTCATAGCAGGGATTTTCGGTTTCAACCGCGAAATTTTCGACTACAACATAAAGAAAAACCTCTCGCTTGGCGTATGCTTCGCCGCCGACATGTACGTTTGCAACAACGAGATTTTTGAGTTCCTCGCCACAAACGATTGCAGCGACATCACCGAAGTGTGGACTTCGCCACAGAACTACCCTCTCCTACCCGACCGCTACAAAAAGGTTTGCCGTGGCGTGAAACTTTTTGCCGACGGAGCCTGCGGAGCATCAACGGCAGCCATCTCGGAATACCGCAACGGAGGAAATCCATTCATGACCTATACCGATGCCCAGCTTACCGAACTGCTTGAGCAAATAATCCAATACCGCACCGCAATGGCAATACATTGCATTGGCGAAAATGCAATCGAGCAGGTTCTTAATTGTCTTGATGGCGTATTGCGGCATTCCCCCGATACATTCATTCGTCTGGAACACACGCAGTTCATCACCGAAAAGCAAGCCATGAAAGCCCGCGACCTAAACCTAACGTTGAGCATGCAGCCCAACTTCAACATGGACAGCATCGACTACGCCGACCGCCTTACCAAAGCCTACTGCGAACGCAACGACCCGTTCCGTATGATCATTGACAAGGCTGGATTCAAGCCTGGCGAAAACCTCGTTCTTGGTTCCGACGGAATGCCGACAGGTGTTTTCGGTTCATTGCAGGCAAGCCTTTTCCCGCCAGTTCCAGGACAGCGCCTCACCCTTGACGAATATGTGGCAGGATATTGCACGGATAATTTCGACAAAGGGCATATCGAAGTGGAAATAGACAATGCAAATAGGAAAGTGGAAATGAAAGTAATTTGTAAATAAAATCTTTTATAAATTTGCACCCGATTAAATTTTTCAGAAAATGCTTACATTAAAGTTAATACGCGACGACAAGGATTTCGTCATCAACCGTCTGAAAATTAAGAATTTCGACGCAACAGAACTCGTAGAAAAAATAATAGCATGCGACGACCGCCGCAAGGAATGCCAGTTTACAAAGGACAACATCCTGAAGGAACTCAACAACATAGCAAAGCAAGTCGGTCAACTTTTCGCTCAGGGCAAGAAGGAAGAGGCAGAACAAGCCAAATCGAAGACCGCCGAAATGAAGGAGCAGGTGAAGGAACTCGAAAACAAGCAGGCCGAAGCCGAAAAGGAACTCAACGGATATATGCTGCTTCTGCCGAACACTCCTCACGAATCGGTTCCATGCGGAAAGGGCGAAGACGACAACGTAGTTGAAAAGATGGGTGGAACTATCCCAGAACTCAAGTTCAAGAAACCACACTGGGAAATCATCAAGGACCTGAACATCATCAACTTCGACCTCGGCACAAAGATTACCGGAGCAGGATTTCCAGTATATCTGGGCAAGGGTGCAAAACTTCAGCGCGCACTCATAACCTTCTTCCTCGACGAAGCCGAAAAGGCTGGCTACGCCGAAGTGCTTCCCCCTCTGATGGTGAACGAAGACAGCGGTTACGGAACAGGTCAGCTTCCCGACAAGGAAGGACAGATGTACCACGCAACCCTCGACAACTACTACCTTATCCCGACAGCAGAAGTGCCAGTTACAAACCTTTACCGCGACGTCATCCTCAACGAGAAGGACTTCCCGATTAAGAACGTAGCATACTCGGCTTGCTTCCGCCGCGAAGCAGGTTCGTGGGGCGCCAACGTACGCGGACTCAACCGTCTGCACGAGTTCGACAAGGTTGAAATCGTCCAGATTCGCAAGCCCGAAGATTCGTACCAGGCATTGGAAGAAATGAAGGCTCACGTTGAAGGTCTGCTCATAAAGCTCGGACTTCCGTACCGCGTTTTGCGTCTGTGCGGTGGCGACATAAGCTTCACCTCATCGCTTACTTTCGACTTCGAGGTATTCTCGGCAGCACAGGAAAAGTGGCTTGAGGTAAGTTCGGTTTCCAACTTCGAAGATTTCCAGGCCAACCGTCTGAAACTGAGATACCGCACCGCCGACAAGAAGACTCAGCTCTGCCACACTCTGAACGGAAGCGCATTGGCTTTGCCGAGAATAATGGCTGCAATCATCGAGAACTACCAGACCGAAGATGGAATAATTGTTCCTGAGGTATTGAGAAAATACACTGGTTTCGACAAGATATAACCACAATGTGGGTTTCAATGGCTTCGCCGTTTCATGGCTAAAGCCGTTTGAATGTTGCACGTTTCTGGGTTGACGACAAGATGCAAAACAATAGACAAAAAGGCAAAAAACAACCAACCTATAAACGGGCGAAGCCCATAGAAACCAAGAAACTTAGAAACTATTTGTTGGATTGTTCACAAAAAAGTCGGAAATATTTCCGACTTTTTTTATTTTTAATATTATTTTTACCGCCTAAAAAAAATTACAATGACGGAAAAGCTTTGGACGGTTAAGGAATGTGACGACAAGGAGTCGGTTGAAAGGCTGATGAAGGATGTTGGCGTGGACAAACTGGTGGCAACATTGCTGGTTCAGCGCGGAATACACAACTACGACGAGGCAAAGCGATTTTTCCGTCCGCAGCTCGCCGACCTTTACGACCCCTTCCTGATGAAGGATATGGACAAGGCTGTTGACCGTCTTACCCGCGCAATCGACAACAAAGAGAAAATTCTGATTTTCGGCGACTATGATGTTGACGGCACCACAGCCACCGCTCTCATGCTGCGCTACCTGAAAAGCCGCAACGCAAATGTCGATTTCTACATTCCCGACCGCTACCTTGAAGGCTACGGGCTTTCGTCGCAAGGGATTGACTACGCAGCCGAAAACGGCACTACCCTGCTCATCACCGTTGACTGCGGAATCAAGGGCAACGAAAAAATCGACTACGCCAACAGCAAGGGCATAGATGTGATTGTCTGCGACCACCACACCGTAGGCGAAGAACTGCCCAAGGCATTCGCTGTACTCGACCCGAAGCGTCCCGACTGCAACTATCCGTTCAACGAACTTTCGGGTTGCGGAGTGGCATTCAAACTGCTGCAAGGATACATACAGAAGCACAACCTCGACATCGAGGACATCACACGCTACCTCGACCTTGTCGCTGTGAGCATAGGTTCCGACATTGTGCCGATAATCGATGAAAACCGCATACTGGCATACTACGGACTGCAGGAACTTAACACCTCGCCGTGTACTGGACTTGAAAGCATAATCGACCTTACCGACCTGAGCAACAAGGAAATACAAATCAATGACATAGTCTTCAAGATTGGTCCACGTATAAATGCAGCAGGACGTATCGACACCGGCAAGACCGCCGTCGAACTGCTCACCACCAACGACCGTGACTTTGCCCTACAAATCGGCAACTCAATAGATGGTATGAACAGCTACCGCAAGGAAATCGACCGCAACATCACCGAAGAGGCAATCGCACAGATAGAAGCCGATGAGAACCTGAAAAACGCCTACTCGACGGTGGTATTTTCACCCAACTGGCACAAGGGCGTGGTGGGAATCGTTGCATCACGTCTTACCGAATCGTATTACAGACCGACAATCGTGCTTACAGAAAATAACGGACTCGTGGTAGGCTCGGCACGTTCGGTAGAGGGCTTCGACCTGTACAGCGCAGTTACAGCCTGTGGCGACCTGCTCGAAAGTTTCGGCGGACACACCTACGCAGCCGGACTTACAATGAAAAAGGAAAACCTTGAGCCATTCCGTCAGCGCTTCGAGGAATATGTAAGAGCCAATATCACCGAAGACCAACGGCGTCCCGTAATCCGCATCGACACCGAAATCATGATAAAGGAAATCACGCCGAAGACCTTCCGCATACTGAAGCAGTTTGCCCCGTTCGGACCTGGCAACATGTCGCCTATTTTTGCCTCGAGGCAAATCTACGACAACGGCATGGGACGGCAGATTGGCAAGAACCTCGAGCACCTGAAACTGAAAATAGTTCAGCAGGTTGGCGACAACAACTGCATTGACGGCGTAGGATTCGGATTCGGCAACTGCTATGAAAAAATCTCCGACTACAAGCCGTTCGACATCTGCTACCACCTAGTAGAGAACAACTTCATGAACCAGACGACACTGCAGATACAGCTGCTGGATTTGAAGGGCTAAAGCAGTTTCTAAGTTTGAAGGGCTAAAGCCCGTTTCTAGGTTTCTCAGCCCCCTGAGCTTGTCGAAGGGTGGCTAACGCCCGTTTCTAGGTTTCTATGGCTGACGCCGTTTCTGGGTTTCATGAGCTAACGCTCGTTTATGGGTTTGATGGGCTAAAGCCCGTTTCTGAGTTTGGGCTTAAAGACTTCTGACCGACTGCCAGACAGGACTTCTGCTCGACAGTTAGACTTTTAGCCTTCTCTTCTTTTAGCCTTTTAGCCCAAATTTACGTTTCAAAGGTTAGTCCCGAATGCGTAAAAAATACCTATAAAAAAAATATCGAAAATCCTTTGTCGGTACGAATATATTTCATAAATTTGCCGACAATGAGAATTGTTTTTTAATTTATTACTATACATAATAAAGAAAGTATGAAACCAATATTAGTACCGCACGACTTTACAGAGGTAGGCGCATACGCACTTGAACATGCCTATATGATTGGCAAGACGCACAACAACCCTATCAACGTAATACACATTGTATCAAAGTCGGATGAAATAGAGGAAGCAAAAGCCAAGTTACAGGCTATAGTTGACGACTTCAAGAAGGACAAGCCAAATCTTGAGATTGCTGTCGAAGTAAGAAAGGGCGACATCGACAAGGAAATCTACAACTATGGTATTGAAATCAATGCTCTTCTTGCCGTAATGGGAACTCACGGAACAAAGAACCTGAAAAAGGCAATAAAGATTGTTGAAAAGTTCATCACAATCCCGTTCGTTCTAGTACAGAACCCGCCAATCTACGGTGAATACGACCGCATCCTCATCCCGATTGATGCAGACAAGTCGTCAAGAATCAGAGTTCAGTGGGTAAGATTCCTTAACACTTTGTTCGAAAGCAAGGTATATATCATATCTTACAAGGACAACGACGGTTTCAGCAGAAAAGCAATACAGAACACCATTACTTTCGCCGAAAACATCTTCAACGACAACCTCATCGACTACGAAATCAAATACCTCGATAGCAAAAAGAACTTCTCGGATGAAATGTACAAGTATGCAAACGAAGCCGAATGCGACCTTGTAATCTTCATGACCGACCAGTACAAGTCGTACATAAAGGAAATCAAGAATCCGGAAAACGAGGAACTTGCAGCAAAGATTCCTGTAATGTGCGTAAACAAGCGAATCGACATTATCAAAACTGGTGGATTCAACTAGAAAATTGTAGGCATAAAATAAAAACAGCGGAGAAATTCCGCTGTTTTTTAATAAATGTACAATAAAACGGCAACAATGCAGTTAGCATTATGATGAAAAAACTTATAGCCATATTCTGTCTGCTTTTAACAGGACTTGCAGGTTTCTCACAGGCACAGCCAGACGAGTACCAGCAGGGAGGTTTCTGCACGCTCAACGGTCAGTTCTACCCCGTAGAAAAAGGCATTTCAATAACCATAGGCGGTTCCTGCGGATTCATTGTAAAGGACTTCCGCATAGGCGCCTACTTCGACGGAATGAGCAATGCGGTAAAGATAACAGGTACCGACTCCGAACCTCACAGCCTTAGGCAAAGCCACGGCGGAATTTATTTCGGCTACCCATTCTTCAACGACCACTCATTCCACCTTTTAACCGACATAAAAGTGGGATACGGCTCATCGATGCTTGTAAACTCGGTAAGCAGAAAAGGGTTTGACAAGGCTGGTTTCGTGGCTATAGTTCCGTCGGCAGCAGTAGAATACTCCATCACCGACATTCTGAAAATATCACTAGGAATAGAATACATGTTCCACATAAAGACAAAAACACCCGAATTATACAAGCAGTCAATCCTCAACAAACCAGGAGTTTACGTAGCTCTCACACTCGGGCTTTTCTAATCAGAATTTCAAATAATAATCTCGCGTAAGCGACCTGTACTTGTCGCTGAAATCGTGACGCTCACCATTTTCAATATACAACGAATCGCATTCAGTTTCGCATTGCCGACGGCTTAATTCTACAATGGTTCTTATTGGTTGCACATCGGGACGCGACGACACATACAGTCTGCGCAATGCGCACAATCCGTACTTTGATGCTTCATTTTCAAACAACTGGCACTGCTCGGTGGGATAAATCACATAGCACCTTCCATCCTGCGCAAGAAGCCTGTCAACCGAAACCGCCAACTCGGAAATATTGAGGCTAAGGTCGTGACGTGCCAGCGCCCTACCCTTCTCGGGTGCAACCACATCGGTAGTATAGAACGGCGGATTCGAGACAATAAGGTCGTATTTTTCCTCTGCCACAAAATCCTGCACCGACGACTGGAAAACCTCTATCCTATCTGCCCACTTGCTTTCCCCAACGTTGAACTTCGCGACCTCCACAGCTTCTGCGTTTATATCAATTCCGTGAATATGCGCCTCGCACTTCTGAGCCAGCATAAGGCAAAGCAAACCTGTACCCGTGCCAATATCAAGAATGCGCTTAGCATCGCCACAATCGACATATGCGCCAAGCAGAACACCATCGGTACCGACCTTCATAATCGACTTGCGGTGCAACACGCGAAACTGCTTGAATGTGAAATAGCTGTCGGACATTACAACATTGGTGTTTGCGTCACTCCCGAACCGAAAAGTGCAAAGTCGTACTTTATAGGGTCGGTGGGGTCGAATTTGCGAAGGTTTTCTGTAAGCTCGAGCACTGATTTCCAATCGTTCTGTTTTCGCGAAAGCAAGCCGAGGTCGCGGGCACAACGTCCGCAATGCACATCGAGAGGAATAAGCAGGTCGGCAGGACTTATGCCCTTCCACAGTCCGAAATCGATGCCACGACCATCGTCACGCACCATCCAGCGCAGAAACATATTGAGTCGCTTTGCTGCCGAACCTTTGGTAATGTCGGATATGTGGCGCATATTGCGAGCCTCGTGCGGAATCTCAAACAGCACCGAATGAACATTCATCAAATTTTTGTCCATCTCGAGGAATTTGCTGAAAACAGCCTCCAGACCGCCGTGATTGCGGTAGATATTGGCAAGCGAACGCACAAAAAAACGCATGTCGTCACCGTTAAAAGTGCGGTGTACGGCGGCATCGAGGGGTTTTAGGTCGCGCTCCTCGAAGTTCATAACGAAATCGTATGGAGCATTGTCCATAAGCCGCATGAAACGTTTTGCATTGTTTATTATCATCTTGCGGTTGCCCCAGGCAATCATCGAAGCGAAAAAACCACTGATTTCTATATCCTCCTTGCGCGAAAACGAATGCGGAATCTGCACGGGGTCGTTCTCCACGAAACTTGCCACAGCAAACTTCTCGTACCGCTCGTCGAGCAAAGCCTTTGTAGATTGAAAGTCCATT
>CACWOG010000093.1 GCA_902762455.1 uncultured Bacteroidia bacterium
GATCATACCGATAACCGTACCCATGAATCCCAACATAGGAAGAAGAGCGATGAACAACGAAATCCAGGTCAAGCCTTTTTCCATCTGGCCCATCTGAACCGAACCGTAAGAAACAACCGACTTTTCAACCATTTCGATACCTTCTGAATATCTTGAAAGTCCCTGATAGAATATGCTAGCTACAGGGCCGCGGGTGTTACGGCAAACATCCATTGCTGCGTCAACGCCACCTTCCTTCAAAGCGTCTTCTATCTTAGTCAATAACTTCTTTGTATTTACAGTAGCAAGGTTCAAGTAGATGATTCTTTCGAAAGCGATAGCCAAACCGAGAATCAAAGCTACGAGCAAGAAGCCCATGAATATAGGACCACCTTCGATAATCTTTATCTTCAACTGCTGATGGAATGGCTTTTCTTCAGTTGCTTCAGGAACTGCTTCGTCAGCTGCCATAGGTTCATCCTGTGCAACAGCTTCGGTCTGTGCTGGAGCTGCCTGTTCTTCTGTCTTTTCGTCTTGCGCAAATGTAGCGGTTGCGAATGTAAGCAAACCTGCTAATGTAAGTAACGAGATTAACTTTTTCATGACTTAAATTTGTTTTTAATTAATTCTAATTTTCTTTGTTATACTAATTTATGTTAATTCAAAAATTTAAAAATTCAACTATCCAATAATCAATCATTTACCTAATCTGGCGGAGAGAGTGGGATTCGAACCCACGATACGGCTTCACGCCGCATACACACTTTCCAGGCGTGCGCCTTCAACCGCTCGGCCATCTCTCCAGTGTGTCCAAAAAAGGACTTGCAAAGTAAAGAATTATTTGAGTGAAATAAAAATTTTTAACGATTTTTTTTCGCGCCACTTGCAAGAAATCACAAAAGTTTATCGCAATAAACTGACAAACAAATATATACTACTTGACTATTTTGAAAAGTTTTCTTGCATTATCCGATGTTATTTCGCACACATCATCGTAACTGCAGTCCAAAACTTGCGACATTTTTTCGGCTACACAAGCGACAAAAGCCGACTCGTTGCGCTTTCCACGATGCGGAACAGGTGCAAGATACGGGGAATCGGTCTCCAAAACAATATTAGACAGAGGTACCTTTGATACCACATCGGGCAAAACCGACTTCTTATACGTCAGCACTCCGCCTATACCTATATAATATCCCATATCCAAAACTTGCCGTGCCGATTCGTAATCTTCCGAAAAACAATGGAAAACGCCAATCAGCCCCGACGACTTATACCCCGCCATCACATCCATTATCTGCTTAAATGCATTTCGGCAATGAATTATCACAGGCAAGTCGTGCTCCTTTGCATACGCCAGCTGAAAATCAAAGACATACTTCTGCTCATTCACAAAAGTATCGTCCCAGTACAAATCCATGCCGATTTCTCCTATCGCAACGACATTTGGCAACATTCCGAAAGTAGCTTCCGAAAAAATCACATCAAGTTCCTTCTTGCAGTCGGCATTTACCGAAGTAGGATGCAAGCCGTTTGCAACATAAAAATAGTTTTCATCGGTTTTCGCCAACGAAGAAAGCCGTTCCAACGATGAGCAATCAATGTTCGGAAGAACAATTTTTCCAACACCAGCAGACTTCGCACGAGCAACAGTTTCGTTCCTATCGGCATCAAATTCTTCTGAATAAATATGCGAATGGGTATCTATCAGCATATTGGTCAACGTTTTAGCGAAAATATCTTACCAGGCAACGATACTATCGCGCCCTTCATTTCAAGCTGAAGCAGAATGAGGCTCAACTCGTTGGGTGTCATTTCGGTCTGACGGCGCAGGTTGTCAATGTCAAGAAACTCGTACTTTGCCAGCACATCCGCAACCTTTTTCTCGTCGGCGGTAAAGTCGAACTTCAGTTCGAGCTTCGGCATCGACACTTCTTTCTTCGGCGTCCAGTTCATTATGTACTCAAAGTCGTCGAACGACTCGCAGAGATTTGCCCTGTTGGTTTTAATGAGCTTGTTGCAACCACGGCTATAAGTAGAAGTAATATTTCCAGGAAGAGCAAACACATCCTTGTTGTAGTTGTTTGCAATGTTGGCTGTAATTATCGAGCCGCCCTTTTCGCCCGACTCCACCACAAGCAAGGCATCGCACAATCCTGCGACAATCCTGTTGCGCTTGACGAAGTTCGACGGGTCAATCTTTGTTCCGTGCGGGAAATCGGAAATCAACGCTCCGTTGCTCTCAAGCATACTGTCGGCAACTTTCTTATGCACCGACGGGTAAATCGTTTCGAGGCTATGACCGAGCACAGCCCAGGTTGCAAGGTTATTTTCGAGAGCGGCCTTGTGGGCAGTGACATCAACGCCATAAGCCAATCCACTGACAATCACCGCATCCGGATATTTCTTAGCCAAATCCGAAACGAATGTATTGCAGAACTCCACTCCATACTTTGTGGCATTGCGAGTACCTACAATGCTTACGATATGCTTGCCAGCAAAATCGGGCATACCTTTATAATATAATATAGAGGGGGAATCGGCGCACTCGCGCAGACGTTCCGGATAAGCGTCATCGGTCAAAGTTACGAAACCTATGTCGTTGGCATAAATGTACTCCAGTTCGCTTTCGGCCGACTTCAACGCCGAATCGAAATTTGAATACAAACGGGAGGCAACAACTTCGCCGATTCCCTGCACCGACTTCAAATCCTTGAACGAAGCAGAAAACAGAGCCTTGGCAGAACCAAAATATGAAATGAGTTTCTTGGCGTTGATGTCGCCAATACCCGGAACGAACGTAACGGCGACGTCGTAAAGCCTGTCGTCGTCGAGCATAACTATCTTTTTATCGATTCAAGGTCTGACATCATGTCCTCAAGTTCCTTATCCGACAGCACAGAAATGCTGATTGGCTTGAACTTGGCTATGCCATTGGGTGTCCTAACGTATATCACGACCATCTTGCGCATTCCTGCGATTGACTTTTCAATTTCTATCCGTACAAAATCCTTCTTTGGAATCTCAAGCTTGTAGTTTCCTGCAGAAAACATTCCCAACGATGTGTATTTCAGTATTATCTTGAAACCATCAGAATTGTAATAAATATAATTGAACTTTTTCATTAACAGGTATGCCTCAAAAACTACAAACAGCCCTATGCATACATATACCAATATGAAATTTGGCACCCATCTAAAAATAAGGTCAAGCACAACGACAGCAACAAGCACCAGTACAACAAGCATGGAACCGAGCTTAATCCGCGACGAAATCTCCTTAGTATCAATAATCATAGCTATATATTTTATTGGTTACAAAGGTAATGTTATTTTTTCAAATAGCCCTATTAACGGGAAAACAAAACGATTATTATTTTTTGCAATAAAAAAAGAACAAAAAAAATTTTGTTGATAAAAATATTTGTGTTTACTTTGCCGTCTGTATCATTAGAAGTTAAAAAGTATGAATACAAAGAAATTATTAGGTTATGCAGTTGCCATTATAATGTTGGCACTTCCGATAGTATTTTCAGGATGTAAGGTAGGAAAAGAAGACCCTTTCTTGACATTTAAAAGCAGAAAGGCTAGAGTGTGTGGTACTTGGACAGTAACCAATCTTAGGTCAGAAATTGTAAGGAAGCAGAACAATGTAAGTACCGAAACGAAAACAACAGTTGAAGGTGATACGTGGAAACAAGTCATTAGCATACTTGGCACAGACAGTGTAAGGACTCTCAATGGCAAAATCACAAAGGAGCCGAACCAGAATGAAGGTTCATATTTCTTCTATTTCGATGGAAACGGCAAAGCAACAATGACATACAAGTACGAATACGAAGAAGACCTTTCTGGAGAAGACGATGATGTAAGCACAGTTCGCCAGATAAAAGTAACAGAAGAAATGACTGGTACTTGGAATTTCCTCGATGGCATCGATGAATACAAGGACAAGGAACGACTTGCTTTCGTAATAGAAGACCAAAAGACCACCACTTACGAATATGAGTCAATTACCAGCGATGACGATGAAGGCGGAATTGCTTTACCTAGACTTATTTCAACTAACGTTGTAAACGATAGATACTCAAACGGTGAAATGAGTACAGTATATGCAATTGTTGAACTCAGAAGCAAGGAAATGAAATTCCACCAGAACATCAACAGATTCTACCTGAGAAACGACAACGGAAACGGAGAATCGTACACAGATGTTGGTTTCGAAGAACTTACATTAACGCCAAGACAATAATAAATAGCATTTGTTATAATAGAAAAGGCTCGGAAATCCGAGCCTTTTTCGTTATACAAATACTAACTTTTGCTAAATTTGCAATTTATTAGAACATACTCAGATGAAACCAAAAACAAACAGATTCTGCAAATCGCCATTATTCGGCTACTACTATATCCTAGCCGCTTATGGAGTAGGAATATTTTTCTTTACACTATTCAGAATTATTACCCTTATCGTATTTTATAGCGACCCTGCATATCCACACGAATACGGAATCAATCTTGCAAAAGCATTCCTTATGGGATTAAGATTCGACACGGTTATATCATGCTACCTGCTTAGTCTCCCTATCCTTCTAATAATATGCGGCACAATCGCAAAAATTACAAAGCCTACATACTATAAGGCGATACACATTTTTACCACAACCATATACATCATAAGTTTCTTCACCTGCGCAGCCGATATTCCATATTTCAAATACTTCTTCACAAGACTTAATGCTTCGGCTCTTACATGGATGGATTCGTTCTCTTTCGTATTCAAGATGATAGCGGAAGAACCTATATTCATTTGCTACCTGCTGGCATTCATAGTCATTGCAACAACATACATATTCATAATGAAACTCTTACGCCGATATTTCCTCCAAAATCCATTATTTGAAACAAACAGGACTGCATTAAGAATCATATTTGGAGTCGTATTTATCGGGTTATGCCTATTGGGGGCTCGCGGAAGAATAACAATAAAAAGTCCTATTCGGGTCGGAACCGCTTATTTTTCAAACAATGCATTCCTTAATCAACTGGGACTAAATCCATTATTTACATTTCTCAATAGTGTGGCAGAATCAGGAAAGTACAAAGAAATAAATCTCATAGACAACGATACAGCCGAAATGATTGTAACCGAGCAAATGGAAAACAGCGAACAGCAAAACCCAAATATCATACAGCTCAGACCCAACACAAACGTTGTTGTCGTCATAATGGAATCGATGGCAGCATTCAAGGTCGGACATTTCGGAGAAGGGCAAAGCCTAACGCCTCAACTCGACAACATTATAGCACAATCTCTCAGCTTCGAAAACGCATACAGCGCAGGAATCCATACATACAACGGAATATACTCAACTCTTTTCTCTCATCCAGCCCTACTAAACCAGCATAGCATGAAAAAAACAGTCATACCATATATGTGTGGACTTCCTAACAACCTAAGAAGAATTGGATACAGCACTATGTATTTCACTACACACGACGACCAGTTCGACAACGTTGCTGGATTCCTCTATGCAAACGACATAGAACGGATAATATCACAGAAAGACTATCCGATGAAAGAAATAAAAAGCACGCTCGGAGTCCCCGATCATATTATGTTTGAAAGAGCCATACAGGAACTAGATAACATCGACAGCAGCAAACCATTTTTCGCCTGCCTAATGACAGCCAGCGACCATAATCCATATATTCTTCCTGACGACATTCCATTCAAACCAAAGTCAACAGAAATAAGCAAGAAAATTATTGAATATGCAGACTGGGCAATAGGAAATTTCGTTGAAAATGCAAAAAAAAGCCAGTGGTACGAAAACACTTTATTCATATTTGTCGCCGACCACGGAGCATCAGGCAGTTCAATATATAATATGTCGCTCCAATATCACCACATACCAATGATTTTTTATGCTCCATCGCAAATAAAACCACAAGAAAACCGACAAATTGCCCTGCAAATCGACTTGGGACCAACCGTACTTGGTATGCTATTCCCCGACATAAAAGCAAACAACCTAGGAATCGACTTACAACGACAAAAGAGGGAATACGCATATTTCTGCTCCGATGAAAATATTGGAGTGCTTGACAGTACATATTTCCTAATCCATAGGATTAGCGATGGAGACGAAGGCTTATACCAATACAAAGAGAACGATACCTTTAATTATGTCGAGCGTGAAACTACAAGAACAGAAAATATGCGCAAGTATGCATTTTCAATGATTCAGTATTCGTTCAATATGCTAAAGGACAAAAATACATCTTGCGATAAATCAATACTTCAGTAAATTATAAATACAACTACTATAATTATAATTCCAAGATGCGTCATACGCTATTTTAGAAAAATCAACATTCTGCATTTCTTCCTGCCTATACGCCACAAATCCAAACTTGCCCATAAAATGCTCGGCAAGGTATTCCTGTTCGGACTGCTTTGGCGTAGGTATAAGCACCGCACGACGACCAAGAGCAGCAAGGTCACACAACGTACTGTAACCGCTACGGCAAAATACCCGATGTGCCGACACTATTAGAGATGCTATCCTTTCGTCGGAAGGATTGTTTTCGGAAGTTATGTTTGATGGTAACGATAATCCCTCTTCGCGAGCAACACCTCTTATTATATGCAGATGCGCTTCGGGCCTAGCCGAATATTTTTCAACAAAGATTTTTTCGAGCACAGTTCTCTGCGGTTCAACGCCAGACAAAAGCAATAGGTCAAATTCTCCATTCAATTTTGCAACTTCCATCCCGTAAAACCTCGACAATGGACCAATATGCTTGACCGTCAAGTCAGTATCCGACATTTTCCCCGACAGCGACATCTCGCCTTCAACATCAGGCACTAGGCTATACCTATATTTATTTATATAGCGCAAATGCAAACGTTTCATCATTCGCGCCGCAGACCGATTTAGGAAACCATTGTCAAAATTAAGCTGATGCGTCATATAAAACGACGGCACGGCTTCGGAATACAACCCTAACCGATTGTCAGAAAACACATAATCAATTGAATAGTCGGCTATTATCTTCTCCAAAGCACGATGTTCCCTACGAATGTTAGAAGCAAAGCTCAACATTGAAAACAAAAACGGCAACGAAACCATTCCTCGTTTGCCATACTTCATTCTTGCTGTTGGAAGTTCGACGAAAGGCAATTCTGGGAATCGGGCACAAAGATAGCGCAACGAGTCACCCCCTCCGCCAAGCACGACTTCAAAACCATTGTTGATGAAAAAACGGACGACAGGAACACATCGCGAAGCGTGACCGAGACCCCAGTCAAGGGGCGCAACCAATATCTTTGCACTAACCTTCAAATCACGGAGTTACAAGCACGTTGAAACCCAAGGAGCGAATTTTCGCACCAATTTTCTCAAGTTCGTCCGGAGCGACCTTCTGCAAACCCGACAGCGAAGTTTCGCGGGCAATGGAATAAACCATAACCTGCGAAGGATTAAGCCGTTTCAACGTTTCTAAATATACGCGAAGCGACTCGTCGGTTGTATTGTCGAAGAAAATTCCATCTATGTTTCCTCGCATAAACATCGTCTGGATAATCGGATGCTCAAAATTTCTGGCGATATTGTCAACAATCGTAGCAATCGACAATCCTGAAGCTGGCTTGTTTATCAACTCAAAATCGGACTGTATGAAAGTATCAACCTTGAGTATCGGCTCGTCAATCATCTTAAGAGCAGCTACAACTTTCTCGTTTCCAAGGTTCGAAGCATTTGTAAGTACCGAAATTTTCACATTTGGCAGATACTTGTTCCTAAGCCTGACCGTTTCGGCAACTATTTCGGGAAAGTCGGGATTGATTGTCGGTTCGCCATTGCCAGCAAAGGTTATGACATCAAGCGGCTGCTTGTTTTCCGAAAAATATTTAAGTTCGGATTGTGCTATTTTATTAATTATAAGAG
>CACWOG010000094.1 GCA_902762455.1 uncultured Bacteroidia bacterium
TGTGCCACATCGGTCCTAAGGTTGGCGCGGATAAGGAATTTTGCCGAATCCTCGGCCTGATAGCTTTCATCGTTGAAGAAATAGCAGAACTTCTTGGTGTAGCTTATTTCCTCGTTGGCGTTGATGTTTTCACTGTCGTCGCCACAATGATAGTCGATGTATGTACGTGCCGGTATCAGCGATGAGGTTTCGTCCTTGTCGTACACGTCGTACTGGCGGTTGATGTTGTGTGTTGCGTCCTGCAGGTTGGCATACGAGAATGTTATTGAATCGTAAACTGCAGTCCTGCCTTTGTGCAGGAAATGGCTCCATGGCACCTGTCGGTAATCCTTAAGGAAAGGGCCAACATTCTTTATCATTGCAACGTCTTCGATGATGGTGTCGTCGTAGGTGCGGTTTGTGTCGAGAATTATAAAGTCCAAGTTCCACTGGTCAACGTTGCTCTGCCAGCTCGGTTCGTAGTTTGAACTGATGCTTACATAGTTAAGGAAGCGGAAACGGAAGCCTTTCTGCAGCCAGATAGAATCACGTACAGGAATCAGCACTTGCTCGAAATTGCTCATGACAGCACCTCCGCCGACTTTCCAGACGCTATGCCATTCATCGTCGGCAACAGAATAGAACTGTAGAACCAGCGAGTCGCGCAACTCTGGCATATTGCCGTTGCCACCGCATTGGTAGAAAAAGCTTAGGTAGATGGAGTCAGATGCATTGCGTTGCATATTTATCGGCTTTGAAGTAAGATAGTCGGCAACATCCGACATTCCTATTGGCAAGGTTGCATAAACCCTTCCGTACTCGTCAAGGGCATCGAGTGTTGCAACACCTATTGAAATAGGATTCTTGCCGACCGAATTGTTTATGTAGGCGTATCTGTCATCCCACTTCGATGAATCGGGATACATGTACGAAGCAGAAAAGTCGTCGAAGAACGGTAGTTCAAGTGTATCTGAAGTCGCCACCTTGTAGCCGTATTTAGCAAAATAGCGAGTACTATAGTCGCTAAGTGCTGGATTTCCGCAGTCGATGACAACCTCCTGTGAATGCAGGCTAATTGTACAGATGGCAAAAATTAATATTGGCACTAACCTTTTCATACAGTGGCTTTTAGATTATTCATCAAAATTGGTGCCCTTGGACTCTTCTGGAGTTTCGTCCAACTTGCTCATTTCTTCGAGGGTCGAAGTTTTTTCTTCTTCCTCATCTTCATCCTCCTCTTTTGAGTTCGGGTCGCGACCTGCAATGACAAAGTCGATTCGAGAACCTTGCTTGATTTCTGTTCCCGGCTCAATCGGACGACCGTTGTACATCTGCTTAAGCACGATGTTTACAACTTCACCGTCCTTTTGCCATTTAATATTACCTTTTCTAAGTTTTGAGTGTTTGAGTCTGACATCAAGGGTTTTGTACTGTTCGCCGACAAACGATGGCATCTTGACGAGAATTTCATCCCTCGTGTTGACCTTGATATAAACCGTACGTCCGTGCTTCACAAGCGATTCCTTTGGAGGATTCTGTTCAACTACAACGCCTTTTGGCAGAGAATCGATGAATAGGGTATCGACTACTTCGCAACCGAAATCTTCGTCATCGAGCAACTTGATAGCTTCATCGGCATCCAAACCGACAACAGTAGGCACTGTAACCGAATCGCCGTGACGTGTACACGACTTCAGGCTTACCATTAGAACGACTATCACGATGACAAAAAGCAATATGATTCCCAATATGTTGAACCAAAAAGCCTTGCTAAATATAAAATTAAAAAACTTCTTCATGTCTATACAAAAAATCAAGCCGTAAAGATAATACTTTTATTTGAATGTACCGCCAATCATATTCTTCTGAATTTTCTAATATACATAACGTAAAAAATACGATTTCATTATCTAACTGTTAGTAAAATTTCAGAATGAAATCCAATGTCGCTACATATTCTGCCATAACGCAACATCTACAATACGCGAATTACGCTTACAAGAAAACGACTTGATGTTGTATTAAATTTTGTTGCCTTGACAAAGCAATTGCCGATTGAACTAAGACAATTTAATCATCAAACGATGATTTTTACGCCTGCAACCACTTGTATTTTGCAAGACTGTAAATCGGAAGAAGCGGTATTAGAATTGGCGTTTTCTTCACATACGCCTGATATTCCGGGTCGTTGGCATAGACTTCGTTCTGCCTGAGTTCCAAACGCCTTGCTCCACTGAACATAACATACAAAATGCCTGCATATCCAATTGCAACAATCACCCACTGCCATACGCAAAGGCTTGCGCCTATTCCGCTCAGCAAGGCACCTGTCCATATCACAACCTCGCCCAAGTAGTTGGGACAGCGAACAATACGATAAAGTCCCGTATCAACAAACCGCTTAGGATTGCGCTTCTTGGCGGCATTCTTCTGTGCGTCGCTGAGGGCTTCGAGCAATATTCCGCATAACATTACGCCAGCACCTATCCACGCCCAAAGGTCGCAGACTGGCAGTCCTTCGGCGGTATTCGCCAAACGGAAAGCAACCGGACTTACCTGTGCAACATAAAGTATCGCACAGAACAGCCATACGCTAATAATCACACCAATAGGCTTTTTCTTCTGCAACGACGGGTCGTAGAGGATTTTGCGGTAAGCCGCAGCCTTGCGTTCTCGCACAAGCAGATAGGTTCCCAACCTGCAGCCGAACACGAAAAACAAGGCACAAAGTGCTATTGTCGGTAGCGATACAGCACCACCAAACATTACTACCATTGCAACTGCAAGAGCAGCAACGCCATATCCATAACCCAAACTGAAGAAATAGATGAAATATTTCCATCCTACAGCCGAAACTGCGAGCGAAATTGCCAATAAGATAAGTAGATACATCATAGCGTTATATTTTATTTTTCCTGCGGCAAAATTAATGCCATTAATCGTTTCAAAATATCAGTAATTTACCTTCACGGTAACATTTCCCAAGTCCTCTTCTTCGCCGTCATAATATGCCTTTACATTGTATTCGATGTCGGTGAGACGCTGGAAGTCGTCAACGGTGTAGGTGTATTTGATTATTGTGGTAGCCATTATCACACCGCCATCATTATAGACATCGGTTTTGCTCTCCATTGGCATAAACTTGGAAACCAATCCTTTGGGAGCAACCGAGGTTGCATCGGGAAGGAAGCAGAACTCGTTGACAAACGCCAGCACATCAATGTTTGGACGGTCAACATCGCCATACTTGTAGAAAGTGCTGTCGAACGAGAACGACTCGTCGCACGAGGGTGAAAATACCTTTATAATATTTACATTTCCGCCATCCCACAAATAGCTGTTGCCGCAGTCCATTTCGTCGAGGCACTCGCTAAGCTTGCCCGACTTGTACTTGTAGCGTTGCACAATGCCTTCGCCTTCGGAAATGTATTCCGACTTCTTCACAAAGCCGTCGCCATCCAAGGTGAGTTCCAGTTTTTTCATCGCGCCTTCGCAAGTTATTATGCCATCGCCATAAACTACTGTGGCTTCCGACAACCATTCGTCATCGGTACCGATATTACGGCGGATGTTGGTCTTTATCAGTCGGTCAAGCTCGTCATATTCAAAAGTTACCTTGCTATCTAAAGTACCATCCTGATTTATTTCGATGCTTTTCACAAGGAATGACGGTTCTTCAACAACTTCCTCGACTATACTGTCGGTTGGTTCTACTTGAGGTTCTTCGGTTTTGTTTTCCTTAGAACCACCGCACGATGTAAGAAGTGCCACTGTGAATGCAAAAATTACAATACTTTTTATTCGCATAGTTCTAATAAGTTAAATTTAGAGTAATTATTGTGGTTTCTTCATTAATAGTGCCGAGCTCATCAGTAATGACAGTCCGATTAATATTTATCAACGTTATCTTTCCTGTAGCATCGTCAATATTGTATTCGAAAGCAGTGCGTTGGGTTTCCTTTATATTATCGTTGCTTGTCCATGTAAATACTGATTTTGACGGAAGGAAATCGGAAATACAACCTTTGTCAAACGCGAGAATGTCAAATTCGGGAGTTACAAATGAAATAATATCCACATTAAACGGGTTGCGCATGTCTGTATATTCGAATGTAGTTTCTTGTGGATTATTATCTGCATGATAATTTATTATTTGTTCGGTCATGCAACCATTGTCCCACTTGTATGCGTATTTAGAAACCTCGCCATTGAAAACATTTTCAATGCCGCTTATCTTGTCGCCATCGAACGAATATTTTTTGTTTACTCTGCCAGATTGTCCCATTTCTAGATTGCATTCTGTAGGTTTGCCATCAGAATATTTATAGGTGAATGTCTTTACTAATGAGTAGGTCCCATCTGGATTGAGATCTTCATTGATAATCTTGACTTCGGTATCGGAATATGATATCTTATTGCTTCTCGAAAACTCGTCTATAGTTTCAATAAGACGATTCTGGTCGTCGTACTTCAAATTTAATGTATTTGAATGTTTTCCATTGTACAACACCTCGATGCTTTTTACTGGAGTTACAACAAAAACAGTTTCATCAACAACACTGTCGGTTGTCTCGACTTGCTGTTCCACGGTTTTACTTTCCTTAGAGCCACCGCACGAAGCAAGAAATGCCATTGCAAACACAATGGTTGCGATACAAATCTTCTTCATTTACTAGTAGTTAAGTTTAAGAATCTGGATACTATTATCCTTTTCGATTTCGCCGTCGTAATTGGTTTCGTTCTCGACATTGATTTTTATCTCGGTTATCCTGCCGGTTGCATCATCGGTTTTGTATTCGAAGGTAGTGGTCTCTTCCGTTTCCCAGCCATCGACAAGACCGCTGAAATGCGACTTCGAGGGAAGATATTCCGATGCCAAATCCTTTCCAAACGACGAAACTCCAGGTGCAGAATAGAAGATTGTAAACACATCGATTGTAAACGGATTTTTAATGTCTGTATATTCAAATTCCGTAGTCGATTGCGGTTCTTCCATGTCGTTGGTGTTGTAAACTACAGTATATTCTGTCATGCAATTATTTTCCCACTTGTATATAATGTCCTCGCTTGTGTAATATGGGTCAGCGTTTGGACCGAAATCGCGGGTTATCCAACTAACCTTGTCTCCTTCGTAGTTGTACTTGATATTAATCTTGCCTTCTTTACCCATATCGATGCAACCTGTGGTCAACTTACCATCTGAATATTTGTAGGTAGTTGTAGCAGATTCCTCTTTGACCTTGATTTCGTCGGTAGTGTATGATACGGTATATTCATCGTATTCGTCTTTCTGGTTGATAAGGCGGCTCTGGTCATCGTACTTGAAATTAATTACGCCAACAGATTCTCCGTCATAAATTTTTTCAATGCTTTTGACAAGAAGAACTTCCTGTCCTTTTTCTTCTGCTGTTTGTTCGGTCTGTGCCGGTTCGTTTTCGTCTGTTGCCTTTTTGTCGGCTGATTTGTTGCACGACAGCAGGATAAACATTGCTGCGGCTGCTAATAACAAAATGTTTTTACTCATAATTATTACTTTTTTTTAATGTCATTCCGCAAAACTGAACGAACAGGCGTAGGTACGAGCCTCGTGAGTTCGTTTATGCGGAATCTCCTTTTGTGTACTTAAGGGGATTCCGCACAGTCGAACAATATTACGCTCCCCGTTCCGTATCGCGTTATTGTTCAGACTTGCGGAATGACGGTTTGTATTAAAACTGTACCTTCGGTGCTTCCTGTGCTGCCTGACTAGCCTCGAAGTAAGCCCTTTCGCCGAATCCGAACATCTTTGCAACCAAGTTCTTCGGGAACTTTATCACAAGGACATTGTAATCCTGTACTGCAGCATTGAAAACCTCGCGCTTAGCGGCGATTTCGGCTTCAATTTCCTTCAACTGATCCATTAACTGCGTGAAGTGAGCATCGGCCTTCAGTTCGGGATAAGCCTCGCGCACTGCAAGCAAGCGGCTCAAAGTGCTTGATACATTGTCCTGAGCCTCCTGGAACTTAGCAAATGTTTCGTTGTTGAGTTCGTCGGCGTTGATATTGATTGAAGTTGCTGCGCTGCGTGCTTCGATAACAGCCGTCAAAGTTCCCTGTTCGTGAGCTGCGTAGCCCTTAACGGTTTCAACCAAGTTGGGGATGAGGTCGGCACGCTTCTGGTATGCTGCCTGCACATCGGCCCACGGCTTCTTCACTGCCTGGTCGGCCTCTACAATCTTGTTGTACGAACGCCATACATAAATACCACAAATAAGAAGTATTACAAAAATTACTCCTCCGATTAATGTTGCTCCTAAGCAACCGCTTCCATCTTTTGCCATAGTCTATAAGTTTTTTGTTTCTAAGTTTATGTGGGCTAACGCCCGTTTCTAAGTTTAAAGTTGTTTCTAAGTTTCTAGTTGTGTCGTGGCGCGCCGCGACCGTACAATGTTCCAGTTCTGTTGAGACGCAAAATTTTGCGTCTGTACTTTTTGAAAGGCTATATAACGATGTCTTCTGGCCTGTTAGCCATTTCTTCTTTTCGCTTTATAGCCTTTCGTTATCGTCTCTATTATTTCGTTTATCATTCTTTTAATTTTGTTGTCACAAAGGTAAGATTATTTTCTGACCTTGCAATTACAAGTTTCTTATTTAATTCACACAAGGCACTTTTGACATCTTGCTTCGTCTTACGACCTTTATAATGTCCACACCAAGTGCCGCCGACATTTTTGCGATAGTTGCCACGGTCAAGTTATGAGTACCGGAAAGCCACCTGCTTACTTCGGTTTCCGTTTTGCCTAAAATTCTGGCAAAGTCCTTCTGTGACATTCCCCGTTCATCCAATATTTCATATACGCAGTTGGCAATTGCAACCGACAATTCCATCTGCTTTTTCATTTCGGGACTCATAGTCCGACGAATTTCATCCATTATTTTATTGGTTTTCATGAACCTATTTATGATAAATAACAACGCAAAAATAAACATAAAAGTTGATTTTGCAAAAATTATTTCATATATTTTTTGATTAAGTCCCTTTTCTAATTATCTTTGCCCTTGAAATTTTAACCGAATGTAGAACTTAAAAACATTTGCCAATGAAATAGAAACTGATACTTAATTGAAATATAAACATAAAGGCGTTTTTGCTTTTTTAGAGAATTCTAAAACCTAGACAATTTCAGCGTTGCCACTTAAAAAAAGGCGGAAATGCTCGCGAGCAATCGTGAGCTTTCTAAGTTTGTGGCAACGGGTAGTCTAGGACCTCAGAAACAAAATTAAAGTTCACGATTTTTTTATGCACCGAACTCCCGATTTGCAAAAGAGCCTTATGAAACAAGAACCAACAAGAACTTTTTAATAATGAAATAATTGACGGAAATTTGCAACGACTTTTAGAATCGTAAATCGTAATTCTAAAATCGTAAATAAAATAATGGGAGTTATTTGCCGAAAATCCCTTGAAGAGTAGGCGCAAAAAATAAAATAAATAATGGATAGTGATTTAAAGAAATTTATTGACAGGTACATTGAGCGAGGCTTCGGCTCGATGAACAAAAACGACTTTGAAGTGGAGATATTCCATTATCTGCTACAGACAAACTATTTTGAAAGCACAAAGGATTACGAGATTAGCCGACAATTGAGAATCCCGCAGTCTAAGGTAAAACGGCTGAAATACGAGTCTGAATTAAAATATCCCGAAAAGAATCAGGACGAAAAAGTAAAGGAGATACTTGACAATGCCAAAATATATTTCGATAGGGAATGTATTGTGCTTTCAATAGAAGACGAATTAATAAGAAAGCATTTGGATTGTGAAATAAAGAAGCATAATAGCTATTCAGATTTGTCCTTTAATACAGAACTCTTGCGTCTGAATTTCGAAGACTACATTTATCTCGTTGAAAAATTTGAAGGGAAAAATAAAGTTGA
>CACWOG010000095.1:0-13567 GCA_902762455.1 uncultured Bacteroidia bacterium
CGGAATATGTTGGTACACAGGATAATGTCAACGATTCGCTTCCAGATGACGACGATGATGATGGCATTCGAAACCGAGTGGCAATGGGCGAAGGAATTTCGGTTTATCCTAATCCAACGGCATATTTTGTAAATGTAAGGGTAAGTGATTTTGCCTTCGCTTCGGGAAGTTCCGATGTGGAAATCTACGATGTTAATGGAGTGCTTGTGCTTTCTCGTCCAATAGCCAACTATGGCGAAGAGTTTTCGATGGATTTGTCTGGACTTGCCAACGGAACTTACATTATGAGGATAGGTAAGGCTAGTGCAAAAATTGTTAAAAAATGAAAGGTAGGTGATTATGAAGAAAATAACGATATTGTTCCTGTTTTTGCTGGCTACGCTTGCGTTGTGTGCGCAGAGAGTTCCGCAGATAGTAAACTTTTCGGCGGTACTGCGCGATTCTGTTGGCAATGCTATGTCTGATACTCGCGTGAGGATGAGGCTGATTGTCCTCGAAGGAGGGGCTGAGGGTTCGTCGGTATATACTACCGAAACCAGGACAACAACAAATTCAAATGGTTATGTGAACTTGTTGCTTAACAGGGGGATGGCGTCATACGGTACACCGTTTGAGCAGATTCCGTGGGAGAATGGTGATTTCTGGATACAGGTTGATTACAAGACCGAAGATATGGCGGATTACAGGACTCAGGGGTGCTATGAATTGACAAGTAATTTCTATGCGTTTATGGCGAAAGAAGCCAATAGGCTCGAAGGTATTGAGTTTTATGTTGAGAACCCAGAAAATGGCGATGCTTTGGTATATAATTCTGAAACTGGCAGGTTCGAGGCGCAAGCGTTAACTCCTCCTAGGGCACCTGCCTTGTCGGTGGTGCTTGAAGCAGGAAACGATGCTGGTGGCGCTACCATTTCCGACCTTCCCAGACCAGTTGCGGCTTCCGATATTGTAACCAAGGAATATGCCGATTCTGTTTACCATAGTATTATGGAGGCAATTGCTAATGTAAACCGTTCGTACAATGGACACGAGTATGTTGACCTTGGGCTTCCAAGCGGAACTATGTGGGCAAAATGCAATGTAGGTGCTGCAACGTCGGAAGATAGAGGAGGCCTTTATGCTTATGGAGAACTCTATCCTAATACAAATTATAGTACATCTACATATACAGGAGAGCAAGGCGATTTTTTGCCAGCAGAAGCCGATGTGGCTTCGGTCTTCTGGGGTGGAGGATGGCATATTCCAACAATCGAGGAAATGGATGAATTGAGGTTTTATTGTTCATTTGAATGGAATGATTTTGGCTATATTGTTACTGGACCAAACGGCTGTTCGATATTATTGCCGGTGTATAGTCCCACTGGTGATGATTATTATTGTAGCGAATATTTTTATATTAGGTCAAGTTCTGTGAATTATATTTTAAGAGGGAGTTGTAATTTACTAGAGGTGTTGGATAGTTCGAGTGCTTATGTTGCTTACCCAATTAGGCCTGTTTTTAGACCAGAAAATAATAATTGATAAAGTATTTGAATATGAATATGAATAGGTTTTCGTTTTTGATATTTTTCCTAGTTATAGTATCTTCAATTATGGCGCAGGAAGTCCCGCAGACTGCTGTTTTTTCGGCAGTTGTTCGAAATTCAGACAATGAGATTATTGCAAATTCTCCGATAGATGTAAGGCTGACATTTCTTGAAGGTGGGCAGTATGGAACTCCTGTATATTGTGCAGTACATAGGACTACGACAAATTCGATGGGAAGTATGACAGTTAAACTGAACCGTGATGTGCTATCGTGCGGTTGTAATGGTGCATCAGTTTTGTCGTTCGAGGATATTCCGTGGGGGAATGGTGATTATTGGATGCAGGTGGAATACAGAACCGATACAATTGGCGATTTTTTATTGCTGGGAAGACTAGAATTGGCATCTACAATTTATGCGTTTGTTGCGGATAAGACATTAGAACTCACAGATATGAGTTTTAATGTGGAAGGAGTACAAGATGGTGATGTGCTTAGTTATAATGAAGATACACGTAGTTTTGAGTCGTTCACTTTGGCACACGATCCCGAAGTTTCGGGAGTGGCGGAAGTGCTTGCTGTAGGAAATTCGGCAGAAGGAAGGAGAGTTACTGGTCTTGCAATTCCAGTTGAAACTTATGATGCCGTTTCAAAGTCATATCTTGATTCGATAGTAAATGTGTATGTGAACATAATCAATTCGTTGGGAGGTTCACTAACTGTATGTCGCGAAGGTGTCAATGGAGTATATAGGAATCACGAGTATGTTGATCTTGGATTGCCAAGCGGTACAGTGTGGGCGACCTGCAATGTTGGGGCATCAAGGGCAGAAGATTGTGGCAATTATTATGCTTGGGGCGAAACCAGGCCAAAGGATGAATATTCCAATGAAACATATACAGCAAATAATGCCACAAGTCCGCTTCAACCAGAAAAGGATGCGGCAACAGTTAATTGGGGTGAAGGCTGGAGTATGCCAACCGAAACTGAAATTGAGGAACTGAGAACCTATTGTGCATGGAGATGGACAATGGTAAATGGAGTTGAAGGTTATATGGTCAGAAGTCTTAATGGGAATAGCATTTTTCTTCCGTATTACGAGTATAGATATGATGGAGGTCCTATTTTTGTGAGACAAAGTACTAGCAATACATACATTGATGCTCTTTACTGGTCTAAAACCTATTGCTCGCACCTAACGGCAGGGACTAATCCAAATGCCCCTTATGTATTGGGGTTTGATAAATTACAAATATCAAGTCAATATAATCGTGTCGCTGGTTGTCTTGTACGTCCTGTTTATCATCCGGAAGAGTAATGGTGTAATTGTATTTTAAATAATATAGATTATTGTATGAGAAAAATAGTTTTGTTAATGATAATAATAACGGTTGCTGTTGCTTCGTTTGCACAGAGTGTTCCGCAGACTGTGAATTTTACTGCGACCATTCGCGATGCCGATAGCGTTCTGCTGGTAAATAGTCCGGTAAGCATAAAGGTTTCATTTATTGTCGGTGGGCAATACGGAACGACAGTGTATTGTGCCGAGCATAATGTTGTTACCGATGCCAATGGTTTTGTTTCTTTCTCGCTGAATCGGGGAGAACATACCTGTGGGTGCAATAGCGCGCCTAACATTCCTTTTGAGGATATTCCTTGGTCGGTAGGTAATTTCTGGATGCGTGTTGACTATCGTACGGACGGTGACTATGTGAATCTTGGTATCAATGAAATAGCAAGCGACTATTATGCTTTGGTATCGAGGAAGGCTGAGAAACTGTCGAATATAAATTTTTATGTTGTCAATGCGCAGGATGGCGATGTACTTGTTTATAGGTCTAATGTAGGTTATTTTATGCCTGTGGCTTTGGATAGTATTTATTATGTTGGGCTTCCTGTTCCATCTTTGTCGGAGGTGCTTTCGAGAGGCAATTCGGCTGATGGCAGAAGAATTTCTGGTCTTGCTAATCCTATTGATTCTGCTGATGCAGTAACAAAGTTGTATGTTGATTCGCTGTATTATACTATAAATGACACATTAGAACATATATCTAATCCGCCAGCGATTGTCGCACCAGTAGTGAGTTCTGCTGGTTATCGTAATTTGACTTCCAATAGTGCGACTATATTTGGTGTGTTGTGTTATAATAATGGCGACTCAGCGACTTGTGGTTTCATATATGGTGCTGATGAGCATAATATGACAGATTCTGTAGCAATTGGCATTGGTATAGGAGAGTTTAGTCGCGAAATATCAGGTTTGCAACCGTTTACAAAATATTATTACAAGACTTTTGCTTCAAATTCGGTTGCAACCGTATACGGCAGGACTCTTTCGTTTATTACGGCTGCAGATCCTGATAATTGCATAACTGGTACTTTTACTGATTCTCGCGATGGAAATGTTTATGCAACGGTAACTATTGGTGAGCAGACGTGGATGTCCGATAATTTGCGCTACCGAGGTAATCTTCCTCTTTATAATGAATGTCAAATACCATGGGCCGAAACAGACCAATATGTAGCATATCCAAATAACGATAGCACAAATGTTGCCGTATATGGTTATCTGTATGATGCGGCCGCAGCGTTGGATGGAACTGTTACGTCATCGCAAATACCGAGCGGATTGCGTGGTGTTTGTCCGTATGGATGGCATTTGCCAAGTAGCGGTGAATGGCAGCAACTGATAGATATGTTCGATAGGACTATTACTTCTCCACAATTAGCAGGAAGTCCAGAACTTTGGCCAAGTGCCGATCAGTTGTATGTTAATGATGTTAATTTTGGCGCTAGTTGTTTTAATGCTGTTCCTACTGGATATTATATGTATCATGGAGGAGGAGACCAACATGGATTTCATGGTTTTGGTAATAGTGTGAGATATTGGACATCAACAAATGTAGCTGATAATGATGAAATATGGTTAGAAAATGTGAATATTGGTTATATTTTTAGCGGTATGATTATTATAGATAATCTTGTGCCTGGTTATTATGTAAATGGTGTCGCTAAACCAGTCCGCTGTGTCCGCGATAATTAATAGTAGGCAGACATATATGGTTGCATTGGTTGAAAAATAATGCCTGTAATCACATAGAAATTAACAACGTTTTCGTAACTTGTTGTAAAACAGAGAATAAAAAATCTGCAAAATCGTTCAAAAAAATTTGTCAGTATTGATTTTATGTGTACTTTTGCAGTCCAAAATTTTAAGAAACATAAATTAAAAATTAAAAAGATAACGAAATGATTATTGTACCTGTAAAAGAAGGCGAAAACATCGATAGAGCCTTGAAGAAATTCAAAAGAAAATTTGAAAAGACTGGTGTTGTAAAGGAATTAAGAGCACGTCAGCAGTTTGACAAGCAGTCTGTTATTAAGCGCCAGCAGAAGCTCCACGCAATTTATGTACAGAAATTGCAGAGCATGCAGGAAAATAATTAAAAATATTTTTGTTTTCATTTTTATTTCTTAAATTTGCTTCTCCGTAGAAATGGGAGACGGCGAATGGAAATAAAGATGTTCACGGAATATTTGAGGCTCGAACGTAGAAGTTCCGAGCACACTGTAAAATCTTACGAAACTGATTTACTTCAGTTTCGTGATTTTATTTGTGGTAACTCAAATAGTATTCCAGTATGTGAGTATTTTACCGACAAGAATGTCAGAATGTGGATGATGAACCTCAAGGAAAGCGGAATATCATCACGAAGCATCAACCGGAAGCTGTCGAGCCTGAAGGCTTTTGCCAATTACTTGAAGAAAGTAGGCAAGATGGACAGGAATCCTATGGCTAAGATTTCAAGTCAGAAGACAAGCAAGCGCCTGCCCGAGTTCGTTGCCGAAAACGATATGAACAAGATGACCACCGAAGACTTTTATTCCGATGATTTCGCAGGCAAGCGCGACGAGTTTATGGTAGAACTTTTCTATGCCACCGGAATGCGTCTGTCGGAACTAATCAACCTCAAGCATCTCGACTTTATGCCTGCCGAACGTCAGGTGAAAGTTTTCGGAAAAAGAAGCAAGGAAAGAATCTGCCCGTTGAATGACTATATTATTAATAGGTATAACGAGTATCTTGAGCAGAAAAAGGAGCAGGGTTTCGATGTGAGTTCGCAGGCTTGGCTTCTGGTGACCGACAAGGGCGAAAAGTTGTACGGCAAGTTCGTCTATCGCAAGATTACGCATTACCTCGGCGAAGTCACAAGTATCGACAAGAAAAGTCCGCACGTTCTGCGTCACACATTCGCCACCCAGATGCTCAACAACGGTGCCGACCTCAATTCCATAAAGGAGTTGCTTGGTCACGCAAGCCTGTCGGAGCATAAAAATGAAAGGGAAAAGAAATGAACGTAAAAGTACAGTCGGTTCAGTTCGACGCTGACCAAAAGTTATTGGATTATGTTGATAAAAAAGTTGGTAAATTGTCGCAGATGGCTGACAATATTTTGAGCGCAGAAGTTATTTTACGCCTCGACAAGTCGGAAACTAACGAAAATAAGATAGCAGAAGTTAGCCTTGACGTGCCAAAATTGACAGGTTTGTTCGCAAAACGCCAGTGCAAGACTTTTGAGGAAGCCGTTGATTTATCGGTAGATGCATTGAAAAAACAGCTTGTAAAAGCAAAAGAAAAACAACGTGATTAAAAAAATTAAAAAAAATTTTGCCAGTAAAAAATAATCATCTATATTTGCAGTCCCTTTCGAAGGGGTAAAACGATCTTTAAAAAGTGTTGATGATTATTTTTTAGCCGATGTAGCTCAGCTGGTAGAGCAGCTGATTTGTAATCAGCCGGTCGGCGGTTCGAATCCGTTCATCGGCTCAAAAAATGGTCTGGGGAGATACCAAAGTGGCCAACTGGAGCAGACTGTAAATCTGTTGTCGTAAGACTTCGGAGGTTCGAATCCTTCTCTCCCCACTACAGGGAAGATGCGCGGGAATAGCTCAGTTGGTAGAGCATCAGCCTTCCAAGCTGAGGGTCGCGAGTTCGAGTCTCGTTTCCCGCTCAAAAAGCCAATGTAGCTCAGGGGTAGAGCACTTCCTTGGTAAGGAAGAGGTCATGGGTTCAATTCCCATCATTGGCTCTTTTTTTGTGTTTATATATTAATAGGTAAATAAAGTAATTTAAGTATTATCATTAAATAAATTTGAAGTCATGGCTAAAGAGAAATTTGAAAGGACGAAACCGCACGTTAACATTGGTACCATTGGACACGTTGACCACGGTAAGACCACATTAACATCTGCTATTACTAAGGTATTGGCAAAGAAGGGCTTGTCGGAAGTAAAGGATTTTGACGCAATCGACAACGCTCCAGAAGAAAAGGAAAGAGGTATAACCATCAACACAGCTCACGTTGAATACCAGACTGAAACCCGCCACTATGCACACGTTGACTGCCCAGGTCACGCCGACTATGTAAAGAACATGGTTACTGGTGCTGCTCAGATGGACGGTGCTATCTTGGTAGTTGCTGCAACTGACGGTCCTATGCCACAGACAAACGAACACGTACTTCTCGCTAAGCAGGTAAACGTACCTAAGATGGTTGTTTTCCTCAATAAGTGCGATATGGTTGACGATGAAGAATTGCTCGACCTCGTTGAAATGGAAGTTCGTGACCTTCTTACTAAGTATGATTTCGACGGTGACAACACTCCGGTTATCCGCGGTTCTGCACTTGGTGCTTTGAATGGCGAACCTCAGTGGGAAGCTAAGGTTGAAGAACTTATGGCTGCTGTTGACAGCTGGATTCCTCTGCCAAAGCGTGAGAACGAAAAGCCGTTCTTGATGCCTGTTGAAGACGTATTCTCAATCACTGGTCGTGGTACTGTTGCTACTGGCCGTATCGAAACTGGTGTTATCCACGTTGGTGATAAGGTTCAGATCGTTGGTTTGAGCGACGAATTCAAGGACACAACCGTTACCGGTGTTGAAATGTTCCGTAAGCTCCTTGACGAAGGTGAAGCTGGTGACAACGTAGGTTTGTTGCTCCGCGGTATCGACAAGGACGAAGTTAAGAGAGGTGAAGTTATCGCTGCTCCTGGTTCAATCCATCCGCACACTCACTTCAAGGCTGAAGTTTACGTTCTTACTAAGGAAGAAGGTGGACGTCACACTCCATTCCAGAACCACTACCGTCCTCAGTTCTTCTTGAGAACTTTGGATATCACTGGCGAAATCGCTCTTCCAGAAGGAACCGAAATGGTAATGCCTGGTGATAATGTAACTATCGACGTTACTTTGATTTACCCGGTTGCATTGAACGTAGGTCTCCGTTTCGCAATCCGCGAAGGTGGTAGAACAGTTGGTGCTGGTCAGATTACCGAAATCGTTGAATAATTAATGATTTACATAAAGTGATGGGAGTTTCTCCCGTCACTTTGTAATACGGGTGTAGCTCAGTTGGTAGAGCACTAGTCTCCAAAACTAGGTGTCGGGAGTTCGAGCCTCTCTACCCGTGCAAGACAAAGAATTATACGCTATAATGAAGAAGATTAAAGCATATTTCGCCAACGTTTACGAAGAGTTGGTTAAGAAAGTTACCTGGCCGAAATGGTCAGAACTTCAAAGTAGTGCAATAGTGGTAATGGTTGCTTCCTTAATATTTGCTCTTGTAATCTTTGTAATGGACTTTGCATTCAAAGGTCTGTTGGAATGGGTTTACAAGATATTTTATTAAACCAGTTTTTTCGATTGGAGTTATGTCAGAAGTTACTAAAAAATGGTATGTTGTGCGCGCATTGAGCGGCAAGGAGAAGAAGGTGAAGGAGTATCTCGAAAGCGAAATCCAGCATCGTAATCTTACCGAGCAGGTGCCTCAGATACTAATTCCAACAGAAAAAGTTTATCAAGTTAGAAACGGAAAGCCAGTTCACAAGGAAAGAAATTTCTTCCCGGGCTATATCCTTATTCAGGCTGCCCTCGATGGTGAGGTCGAGCATGTGATAAAGAGTGTGACCGGCGTGATAGGTTTTCTTGGAACCAAAGACGGAAAGGCAGTTCCCCTGAGAAACGACGAGGCTGCAAGGATTCTCGGCAAGGTTGATGAATTGTCCGAAAATGCGGACGAAATCACAGTGCCGTTCTTTGTTGGCGAGGCCGTAAAGGTGACCGACGGACCGTTCAACGGTTTCAGTGGTGTAATTGAAGAAGTGTATGATGAGAGGAAAAAATTGAAGGTTATGGTTACCATCTTCGGTAGAAAGACCCCAATTGAACTTCGATTCATGCAAGTCGAAAAAGAGTAATCTAAAGTAATAACGGAAAAGTTATGGCAAAACAGATTGGCGGTTTTATTAAACTGCAAATTAAAGGTGGTGCTGCAAATCCAGCTCCTCCGGTAGGTCCAGCTTTAGGTTCGAAGGGTTTGAACATCATGGAGTTCTGCAAGCAGTTCAACGGCAGAACCCAGACTCCGCAGACCGCAGGTAAGGTATTGCCTGTTGTCATCACTTATTATAGTGACAAGTCCTTCGACTTCGTAGTAAAGACCCCGCCGGTTGCCGTTCAGTTGATGGAAGTTGCTAAGGTTAAGAAGGGTTCGTCAGAACCTAACCGTTCGAAGGTCGGCTCTATCACTTGGGATCAGGTGAAGACCATAGCCGAAGGTAAGATGGTTGACATGAACGCTTTCACAATCGACTCGGCAATGAGCATGGTTGCAGGAACAGCTAGAAGTATGGGAATCGCAGTAAAGGGCGACTCTCCAATTAAGAAATAATTTAAGTACTTTTTGAAATGACAAAAATTAGTAAGAAAAGAAAAGTTGCTTTGTCTAAAATAGAAAATGGCAAGAAGTACGATCTTCAGGAAGCTGCTAAATTAGTAAAGGAAATAACTTACACAAAGTTCGATGCATCTGTTGACTTGGATGTTCGCCTTGGTGTTGACCCTCGTAAGGCCAACCAGATGGTAAGGGGTATCACCACATTGCCTCACGGAACCGGTAAGCAGGTTCGCGTATTGGTATTGTGTACTCCCGACAAGGAGCAGGAAGCCAAGAATGCAGGCGCCGACTATGTAGGTTTGGATGACTATATCGAGAAGATCCAAGGCGGTTGGACCGATGTTGACATCATCATCACTATGCCGATGGTAATGGCTAAGATAGGTAAGTTGGGAAGAATATTAGGTCCTAGAGGCTTGATGCCAAACCCAAAGACCGGAACAGTTACCATGGAAGTCGGTAAGGCAGTAGAGGATGTTAAGAAGGGTAAAATCGACTTCAAGGTTGACAAGTTTGGTATTATTCACGCTGGTATCGGTAAGGTTTCGTTCGAAGCCAACAAGATAGCCGACAACGCAAACGAATTGCTCCAGACTATCATCAAGTTGAAGCCGGCTGCAGCTAAGGGAACTTACGTAAAGAGCGTTTACCTTTCAAGCACAATGAGTCCTGGAATAGAAATCGATACAAAAACAATTAATTAGTAACACACGAGTATGAAACGAGAAGACAAGAATGCTCTTATCGAGAGCCTGAAGTCAGCAGTAGAGCAGTACAATCACTTCTACGTAGCCGACATTTCAGGATTGAACGCTAAGCAGACTTATACGCTTAGAAAGAAATGTTTCGAGAAAGACATTGAACTGATTGTTGTTAAGAATACCTTCTTTAGAAAGGCATTGGAACGTATCGGCAACGGTTACGAAGAATTGTATCCCGTTTTGGTTGAAAATTCCGCAGTAATGTTCTGCAACACGGCTAACGTGCCTGCAAAGCTCATCAAGGAATTGAACCAGAAGAGCGA
The DNA here is from genome assembly GCA_902762455.1 of uncultured Bacteroidia bacterium. Lineage (GTDB taxonomy): Bacteria > Bacteroidota > Bacteroidia > Bacteroidales > ML635J-15 > Bact-19. Next base: position 10,286 of record CACWOG010000095.1, read on the forward strand.
CAAGCCTCTTTTCAAGGGTGCATACGCTGAGGAATCCATCTATGTCGGACAGTCCAACCTCGAGGCATTAGCTAGCCTCAAGTCTAAGGAAGAACTTATTGGTGATGTTATATTATTGTTGCAGTCGCCGATGAAGACCGTATTGGGACAACTCGAATCAGGCAAAAATTTATTAGGAGGTTTAGTAAAAACCTTATCAGAGAGAGAATAAAAGAATTTAAAAGTTAAAAAAGTTAAAAATTTATAAAAATGGCAGATCTTAAGAAATTGGCAGAAGAATTAGTTAATCTTACTGTTAAAGACGTAAACGAATTGGCAAACATCCTTAAGGAAGAATATGGTATCGAACCAGCAGCAGCAGCAGCAGTAGTAGCAGCTCCAGCAGCAGGCGCAGCAGCAGAAGCAGCAGCAGAAAAGACCGAATTTGATGTAATCCTCAAGGCAGCTGGTCCAAAGAAATTGGACGTAGTAAAGGTTGTTAAGACTTTGACTGGCCTCGGATTGAAGGAAGCCAAGGAATTAGTTGACGCAGCTCCAAAACCTGTAAAAGAAGGTGTTGCTAAGGACGAAGCAGAATCTTTGAAGAAGCAGTTGGAAGAAGTTGGAGCAGAAGTTGAACTTAAATAAACGACTTTTGTTGCATAATTTATAGGTTTAGACCCCCTCGGGGGGTTTAAACCTTTGTTGGTTTAGGTTCATTTTTAAAAATTGCGACAATGGCTGTTAATACAAATCAAAGAATAAATTTTTCAACAACAAGGAATCAGCTGGAATATCCGGATTTCTTGGAAATACAAATAAAATCGTTTAAAGATTTCGTTCAGCTCGATTCAACCGCTGAACAAAGAAAGTCGGAAGGGTTATATCAGGTTTTCGCTGAAAACTTCCCTATAACCGATACCCGCAACAATTTCGAACTGCAGTTTATCGACTATACCTTGGATCCGCCAAGATACAGCATCGAGCAGTGCATAGACAGAGGTCTTACATATTGCGTTCCACTGAAGGCTAAGCTGAGACTTACTTGCAGCGACGAGGAACACGAAGACTTCGAAGATTCCATTCAGGATGTATGGTTAGGTACAATACCTTATATGACACCGAGCGGTACTTTCGTTATCAACGGTGCCGAAAGGGTCGTGGTATCACAGTTGCACAGGTCGCCAGGCGTATTCTTCAGCCAGTCGATGCATACCAACGGTACCAAATTGTATTCGGCAAGAGTTATCCCGTTCAAGGGCGCTTGGATAGAATTTGCTACCGATATTAATACAGTGATGTATGCTTATATCGACAGAAAGAAGAAATTGCCGGTAACAACTTTGTTGAGGGCTATTGGTTTCGAAAACGATAAGGATATTCTTGAAATCTTTGATTTGGCAGACGAAATAAAGGTTTCCAAGACCGCTTTGAAGAAGGTCGTTGGAAGACGCCTTGCCGCAAGAGTGCTGAAGACTTGGATTGAGGACTTTGTTGACGAAGATACCGCAGAAGTTGTATCTCTCGAAAGAAACGAGATCGTTCTCGACCGCGAGACCGTTATCGAAAATGAGCACATTGATAAGATTGTGGAAGCTGGTGTAAAGACTATCCTCCTCCACAAGGAGAATCAGAAGATTTCCGACTACGCAATCATCTACAATACTTTGCAGAAAGATACCTGCAACTCCGAAAAGGAGGCAGTTTTCTATATATACCGCCAGCTCAGAAATGCAGAGCCACCTGACGAGGCAACAGCACGCGACGTTATCGACAAGCTGTTCTTCTCCGACAAGAGATACGACCTCGGTGATGTTGGCCGTTACAGAATCAACCAGAAGCTGGCTCTTGATGTACCGGATACTACCCGCGTACTTACTAAGGAAGACATCATTGCCATCATAAAGTACTTGATTGAGCTTATCAACTCGAAGGCTGATGTTGATGATATCGACCACTTGAGCAACCGTAGGGTAAGAACCGTTGGCGAGCAGCTCGCAAACCAGTTCAGCGTTGGTTTGGCTCGTATGGCTCGTACCATCAGGGAAAGAATGAACGTTCGTGACAATGAAGTTTTCCACCCGATGGACCTTATCAACTCGAAGATTTTGTCTTCGGTGATAAACTCGTTCTTCGGAACTAACCAGTTGTCGCAGTTTATGGACCAGATTAACCCGTTGGCAGAAATTACCCACAAGAGACGTCTGTCGGCTTTGGGTCCTGGCGGTCTGTCGCGCGAAAGAGCTGGTTTCGAAGTCCGTGACGTTCACTACACTCACTACGGCCGTCTGTGCCCGATTGAAACCCCAGAAGGACCAAACATCGGTCTTATCTCTTCGCTTTGCGTTTACGCTAAGATTAACAACCTCGGTTTCATCGAGACTCCTTACAGAAAAGTTTCCGATAATGCTGTAAGCTTCAACGATATAGTATATCTGAGCGCAGAACAGGAAACAGGTTTGGTGGTGGCTCAGGCAAATGCAGAAGTCGATGACGAAGGCAAGTTCCAGAGCAACAGGGTTAAGGCAAGAAAGGAAGGCGACTATGTGGTTGTTACTCCCGAAGAAGTTCAGCTTATGGACGTTGCTCCTAACCAGATTTCATCTATCGCCGCATCATTGATTCCTTTCTTGGAGCACGACGATGCTAACCGTGCGTTGATGGGTTCGAACATGATGCGTCAGGCTGTTCCGCTGCTTCGTCCCGAAGCTCCAATCGTCGGTACCGGCATCGAGCACATGGTTGCTCAGGATTCGAGGATACTTCTCGTTGCCGAAAGTAGTGGCGTTGTCGAATATGTTGACGCTGAAAAGATTATCATAAAGTACGACAGGACAGACGAGGAAAGGTTCGTAAGCTTCGTCGGCGATTCTGTTGAATACAAGATTCCGAAATTCAGGAAGACAAATCAGAATACATGCATCAATCTTCGCCCTGTTGTAACAAAGGGACAGAAGGTTACCAAGGGTATGATTCTTACCGAAGGTTACGGAACTCAGGGCGGTGACCTCGCTTTGGGTCGCAACTTGAAGGTTGCTTTCATGCCTTGGAAGGGTTACAACTACGAGGATGCAATCGTGCTTAACGAAAGGGTTGTGCGCGAGGACTTCTTCACATCTATCCACATCACCGACTATCAGCTCGAAGTTCGCGAAACCAAGCGTGGTATGGAGGAACTTACTTCCGATATTCCTAACGTTAGCGAAACCGCAACCAAGGACCTTGACGAAAACGGTATCATCCGCGTTGGTGCAAGGGTTAAGCCTGGCGATATAATGATAGGTAAGATTACACCTAAGGGCG
>CACWOG010000095.1:13638-16973 GCA_902762455.1 uncultured Bacteroidia bacterium
TTCGTGCTATCTTCGGTGAAAAGGCTGGCGATGTTAAGGATGCTTCATTGAAGGCTTCCCCATCGACAAGCGGTGTTGTTATCGACAAGAAGTTGTATTCGAGAAGCATAAAGGACAGAAAGACAAAGACTCAGGACAAGATATTGGTAGAGGCTATCGAGGAAGTCGAAAGGAAGGAACTCGACAAGCTGAAGGATATTCTTATCGACAAGTTGTTTGTCCTTGTAAACGGAAAGACTTCGCAGGGCGTAAAGGACAACCTGGACCAGGTTGTAATACAGAAGGGCGTAAAATATACCCAGAAGTTGTTGCAGGGCGTTGACTTCATCAACGTTAACCCCAACAAGTGGACGACCGACAAGTCGCGCAACGACCAGATAGCAAAGATTTTGTTCAACTATATGGTTGAATACAAGAAGATTACTGGTAAGTACAGACGCGAAAAGTTAGATATTACCATTGGCGACGAACTTCCATCGGGCATCATGCAGATGGCTAAGGTTTACCTCGCAAGCAAGCGTGTAATCAGAGTTGGTGATAAGCTCGCAGGCCGTCACGGTAACAAGGGTATCCTTGCACGTATCGTACGTCAGGAAGATATGCCTTTCCTTGACGATGGTACTCCTGTTGACATTGTACTTAACCCGTTGGGCGTGCCTTCGCGTATGAACCTCGGTCAGATTTACGAAACCGTTCTCGGTTGGGCAGGACGCGTTCTCGGATGCAAGTTCGCAACTCCTATCTTCGACGGTGCAAGCCTCGAACAGATTTGCGAATACACCGACAAGGCAGGTGTTCCTCGCTACGGAAAGACTTGGTTGTACGACGGTGGCACAGGCCGCAAGTTCGACCAGCCTGCAACTGTTGGTGTCATCTACATGCTGAAACTCGGTCACATGGTCGAGGACAAGATGCACGCACGTTCGATTGGTCCATACTCACTTATCACTCAGCAACCGTTGGGAGGTAAGGCTCAGTTCGGTGGACAGCGTTTCGGTGAAATGGAAGTCTGGGCACTCGAGGCATTCGGTGCAGCAAACGTACTGCAGGAAATACTTACTGTTAAGTCTGATGATGTTGTCGGCAGGGCAAAGACCTACGAAAGCATTGTCAAGGGCGAACAGATGCCAGTGCCGGGAATCCCCGAATCGTTGAATGTGTTGTTGCACGAATTAAGAGGTTTGTGCTTGAAAATTAATCTTGAATAATTGATAAAAATCTGGTAAAATGGCTTTTAGAAAAGATACAAAAGTTAAGACCAACTTTACAAAGATAACCGTAAGCCTTGCTTCTCCTGAAGAGATTCAGGACTTGTCGAGCGGCGAAGTTACAAAACCCGAAACCATTAACTATAGGACTTACAAGCCCGAAAGAGATGGTTTGTTCTGCGAAAGAATTTTCGGTCCGTGCAAGGATTACGAGTGCCATTGCGGTAAGTACAAGAGAATTAGATATAAAGGTATCGTTTGCGACAGATGTGGTGTCGAGGTAACAGAAAAGAAGGTTCGTAGGGAAAGAATGGGTCACATTAAGCTCGAAGTGCCAGTAGCTCATATCTGGTATTTCAAGACCCTCCCGAACAAGATTGGTTATCTGCTCGGTCTGCCGTCAAAGAAACTTGATGCTGTAATATATTATGAAAGGTATATCGTTTTGCAGGCTGGCGCAAAGGCTGCCGATGGCGTTGCAGAACTCGACCTTTTGACCGAAGAGGAATATGTACAGATAATCGATTCTCTTCCACGTGAAAACCAGATGCTTGAAGATACCGACCCCAACAAGTTCATCGCTAAGATGGGTGCCGAGGCTATCCTCGAGTTATTGAGAAAGATAGACCTTGACAAGTTGTCGTACGAACTTCGTGACAAGGCTGGCAAGGAAACTTCGCAGCAGAGAAAGGCTGAAGCTTTGAAGAGATTGAACGTCGTTGAAGCATTCAGAATGTCGAAGGACATCAACAAGCCCGAATGGATGATTGTCCAGGTTATTCCTGTTATTCCTCCCGAGCTCCGTCCTTTGGTTCCGCTGGATGGTGGACGTTTTGCTACTTCCGACCTCAACGACCTTTACCGTAGGGTTATCATTAGAAACAACCGTCTGAGAAGACTTCTCGAAATAAAGGCTCCAGAAGTTATCCTCCGCAACGAAAAGCGTATGCTTCAGGAAGCCGTTGATTCATTGTTCGACAACTCAAGGAAATCGAGCGCAGTTAAGACCGATGCTAACAGGCCTCTCAAGTCGTTGAGCGACAGCTTGAAAGGTAAGCAAGGACGTTTCCGTCAAAACTTGCTCGGTAAACGTGTCGACTTCTCGGCTCGTTCGGTTATCGTTGTAGGTCCAGAACTTCACATGCACGAATGTGGTCTTCCTAAGGATATGGCTGCTGAACTTTACAAGCCGTTCGTAATCCGCAAGTTGATGGAACGCGGTATTGTAAAAACCGTTAAGTCGGCTAAGAAAATCGTTGAGCGCAAGGACCCGGTTGTATGGGACATCCTTGAAAACGTAATGAAGGGTCACCCGATACTACTTAACCGTGCTCCTACGTTGCACCGTCTTGGTATTCAGGCATTCCAGCCGAAACTTATCGAAGGAAAGGCAATCCAGCTTCACCCGCTCGTATGTACGGCATTCAACGCCGACTTCGATGGTGACCAGATGGCTGTTCACTTGCCGTTGGGCAACGCTGCCGTTATGGAAGCTCAAATCCTTATGCTTGCTTCGCACAACATCCTTAACCCTGCAAATGGCGCTCCTATCACGGTTCCATCACAGGATATGGTTCTAGGTCTGTACTACATCACCAAGGAAAGAACAGGCGAACAGGGTGAAGGTCAGACATTCTACGGTCCGCAGGAAGTTATTATAGCATACAACGAGGGCAAACTTGGTCTTCACGCAAAAATCAAGGTTAAGCACCACGATGTTGACGAAAACGGAAACTTCATCGAACATATTATCGAAACAACTACTGGTCGAGTATTGTTCAACCAGGTTGTTCCGAAGGAATACGGATATATCAACCAGCTCCTTACAAAGAAATCTTTAAGGGATATTATTGGTAACCTTATCAATAAGTGCGGAACTGCAACTACTGCAAAGTTCCTCGACGACATTAAGAATATGGGTTACTACAACGCTTTCATCGGCGGTCTGTCGTTCAACCTCGACAACGTTATCGTTCCTGACGAAAAGGCTCAGCTTATCCAGGATGGTTACGACCAGGTTGACGAAATCATGTTCAACTTCAGCAACGGTTTCATTACCGATACCGAACGTTACAACCAGGTTATCGATGTTTGGACCAATGTAAATGCCAAGTTGAGTATCGCCGT
>CACWOG010000096.1 GCA_902762455.1 uncultured Bacteroidia bacterium
CAAGTATATGAAAATCACCATCCATCGCGGAGCCAACCAGATAGGCGGCTGTATCACGGAAATCGCAACTGGGAATACAAAAGTATTCATTGACTTTGGCAGTAATTTACCAGGTTCACAGCAGAAAGAACTGACTGCCGTTGAAGTGGAAAGGATGACCAGCGATGCTGATGCCATATTCTACTCTCACTATCATGGCGACCATGTGGGTTTGCACCACCTTGTTCCAAATCATGTTGCCCAACACATGGGCTCAGGAGCCATTGATGTAATGCGTTGCAAATATGAAGCATTGAACTCCCGTCAAGATTTCAGCCAGCAGTTGGCAGCCACAGAAAGAATGATTCCTTTCAAGGAAAGAGAACGTGTCGTGATCAAAAACAGCATTGCCGTAACCCCATACTTAGTCAGTCATTCCGCTTTTGATGCCTATATGTTTCTGATTGAATGTGAAGGGAAAAAGATTCTTCACACGGGAGATTTCCGTCGTCATGGCTACCTTGGCAAAGGACTTTTCCCTACGTTGAAAAAATACATAGGTAAGGTTGACTTACTTATTACCGAAGGAACAATGCTTGGACGAAAGCAGGAACAAATCGTTACAGAACACCAAATCCAACTGAACACCATTCAGGCACTTCGTAATCACAAATATATCTTCGCCCTATGCTCCTCGACCGACATCGACCGCCTCGCCTCTTTCCATGCCGCATGTAAAGCTACTGAAAGGGTGTTTCTTGTAGACGAGTACCAACGCAAAGTTTTGGATATATTCACGGACTATAGTGGTAAAAAGAGTCCGTTATATAATTTCGACCATGTTTTTGAACTACGAGGATATAAGTCCTATTGGATAGAAAAGATAACCAATTACCTTAAAGGCAAAGGCTTCTTAATGCCAATACGGATGAATAGTTTGTGGTTAACAAAGGACATGATAAAAGTGTTTAATGACGAATCGCCATGGCTTATATATTCAATGTGGGATGGATATGCCAAAGAGAACGAAACCTATTCTAATGAAAATGTCATTGCTATTCGCAAACTATTTGAAAATCGCATATATGATGGCGTGAAGGATGGGTTCCATACAAGCGGTCATGCCGATGTAGCTACTCTCTATGAAGTCTGCAAAACCGTTAATCCATCTATTGGAGTGATACCAATCCATAAGGATGCCGGGATGCAATATGAATCTCAATATTGTGTTTTCGATGAAGGATATTACAAAACTGATGGAATAGAAATTGATGTCCACTAAAACCATTAGCATTTACAAAGCAATAGATTGTATTAACGAAATGAATATCAAATAATTTAGGATTACAAATCCTTATATTCACACCGTCGGGATTGCAAATCCCGACGGACAACCTAACAGAATAAAACTTGCCACAAATAACAATAAATACCAACTTATGGCAACTTATAAAACAATAAAAGTTGCCATATCGCAATATAAATACATAGTTATGGCAATTTATAAACATTCAAAAGTTGCCACAACTCAACAAAAAGGCCTAGATATGGCAACTTATAAGCAAGCTTTCAAGCCAAATGAAATCGACAGGAAACGCAGTCAAGACTTTTACCCTTCCGAGAGCCGATTTACCGATTATCCATTTATTCTCAGCAAATTAACATTGTGCATAAAAATATTTAATATAAGTATGCCTCTTTTTCAAAAATAAATACTAATTTTACGACCGTTTAAAAAATTAAAATTTATTAACTGTAAATTAATAAAAACAAAAGATAATTATGGACTTTGGATTATCAAAAACAGAAGTATTATTTCAGCAGATGATTAGAAGTTTTGCAGAAAACGAAGTAAAACCTTTGGCTGCAGAAATAGACGAAGAAGAAAGATTTCCTATTGAAACCGTCGAGAAGATGGGGAAATTAGGAATTATGGGAATTCCGGTACCGACACAGTACGGCGGAGCCGGTGGTAATTATAAACTCTACGCAATGGCTGTCGAAGAGCTTTCAAGATGCTGCGCTACTACTGGTATCGTGGTTTCGGCTCACACTTCATTGTGCATCGGCCCTATCTTGGAATACGGAACCGAAGAGCAGAAGATGAAATACTTGCCAAAGCTTGCTAGCGGACAGTGGATTGGTGCTTTCGGTCTTACCGAACCTAACGCTGGTACAGATGCATCGGGACAGCAGACCACTGCAGTTCTCGACGGTGACCACTGGGTTCTCAACGGAACAAAGATCTTCATCACCAACGCAGGCAATGCAGATGTTTACATCGTTATCGCAATGACCGACAAGTCGTTGGGAACAAAGGGCATTTCGGCTTTCATAGTTGAAAAGGGCTTCAAGGGATTCTCAATCGGCAAGAAGGAAAAGAAAATGGGTATCCGCGGTTCGTCAACATGCGAACTTATTTTCGAAAACTGCATAGTTCCTAAGGAAAACCAGCTCGGCGAACTCGGCAAGGGCTTCAAGGTTGCTATGACCACCCTCGACGGCGGACGTATCGGCGTTGCTTCGCAGGCTCTCGGTATTGCACAAGGTGCTATGGACGAAACAGTTAAGTACACAAAGGAACGTAAGCAGTTCGGAAAGTCGATTTCTCAGTTCCAGAACACCCAGTTCCAGCTCGCTGACCTCGAAACCAGAATCGAAGCTGCAAGATTGCTCGTTTACAGCGCAGCCGACAAGAAGGACAAGCACGTTCCGTTCTCGGCAGATGCTGCAATGGCTAAGTTATTCGCAGCCGAAACTGCAATGGAAATGACAACCAAGGCTGTTCAGTTCCACGGTGGTTACGGTTACACTCGCGAATATCCGGTTGAAAGAATGATGAGAGACGCTAAGATTACCGAAATATACGAAGGAACATCAGAAGTTCAGAGAATGGTAATCTCAGGTAAACTGTTAAAATAATTTTTCACTAACATTAAAATCAAGAAAATGAATATAGTAGTTTGTATAAAGCAAGTACCGGATACCACTGAGGTAAAACTTGACCCGAAAACCGGAACCCTTATCCGCGAAGGTATCCCCAGCATTATAAATCCCGACGACAAGGGTGCTCTTGAACTCGCTCTCCAGCTAAAAGACAAGTACGGAGCACACGTAACCGTTCTCACCATGGGTCTTCCACAGGCTGATGCAGCTTTGCGCGAAGCTTTGGCAATGGGCGTTGACCGCGCTATCCTCCTCACCGACCGCAAACTCGGTGGTGCCGATACCCTTGCAACTTCAAGAGCTATCGCAGGCGCACTCCGCCAGCTCCAATTCGACCTCATCCTCGCTGGCCGTCAGGCTATCGATGGTGATACCGCTCAGGTTGGTCCACAGATCGCAGAACACCTCGGTCTTCCGCAGGTTTCGTACCTCCTCGACCTCGAAGTTAACGGTAAGAACTGCCGCGTAAAGAAGTCAACCGAAGAAGGTTACCAGATTCTCGAAACCGAAATGCCATGCGTATTCACAGTTCTTTCAACTGCCAATAAGGCAAGGTATATGACAGTTAACGGAATCGTTGAGGCTTACAACCGCGAAGTTGAAATCTGGAACGCCGACAAGACTGGAACAGATGAAAACCTCCTCGGTCTTAAGGGTTCTCCGACAAGAGTATTCAAGTCGTTCACCAAGGCTTTGAAGCCAGCCGGCGAAACCTACGAAGTTAGCCCTGAAGAAGCCGTTGACCTCATCATTAGCAAATTAAAAGAAAAATTCATCATTTAATAGGATACCGATATGGATAAATCAGAATATAAAAACGTATACGTTTTCATCGAACAGCGCGACAACGTAATACAGAAGGTTGCATTGGAACTGTTGGGCAAGGCTCACGACTTGGCAGGAGCACTCAACGAGAAGGTTTACGCAGTCCTCTTGGGACACAACATCGCCGACAAGGCTCAGGAACTCATCGCTTACGGTGCAGACCATGTACTGCTCGCTGAAGATGAATGCTTGAAGGACTATATCACCGAGCCTTACACTCAGGCAATCACACAGATAATCCACGACTACAAGCCGAGTATCTTCCTCATTGGCGCAACTACAATCGGCCGTGACCTCGGTCCACGTCTGTCGGCTCGTATAACCACAGGTCTTACAGCAGACTGCACCAAGCTCGACATTTCGGAAGACACCAAGGAACTTATGATGACCCGTCCTGCTTTCGGCGGAAACATCATGGCTACCATCATGTGTACAAATCACCGTCCACAGATGTCAACCGTTCGTCCTGGCGTTATGCAGAAGATGGCAAAGGACACCTCGAGAAAGGGCGAAGTTGAAAATGTAAAGATTAATTTCGACAAGTCGAAGTTCAAAGTAAAACTTGTTGAAAATGTTAAGGTTACCTCTAACAAGGTTGATATTGCAGACGCAAAGATTCTTGTATCGGGTGGTCGTGGCGTTGGAAATAAGGAAGGTTTCGAAATGCTCGGCAAGTTGGCTGAAGTTCTTCACGGCGAAGTTTCATCGTCGAGAGCAATGGTTGACGCAGGCGTTATGCCTCACGACCGTCAGGTTGGACAGACCGGTAAGACCGTTCGTCCTAACCTCTACATTGCAAACGGTATCTCGGGCGCAATCCAGCACCTCGCTGGTATGGAAGAATCGGAATTCATCATCGCAATAAACAAGGACAAGTTTGCACCTATATTTAAAGTAGCAGACCTCGGTATTGTTGGCGACCTCTACAAGATCATTCCGCTTCTGACCGAAAGACTGAAATTCGAATTGGAAAACAGATAATTAACTAAAAAAGTACGTAATTATGGATAAGAATCAAATTAGGGAAACTATCGCCAAGAGAGTTGCTCTCGAACTTCACGACGGCGATGTAGTTAATTTGGGCATCGGTTTGCCGACAATGGTTCCGAACTATCTGCCAAAGGGTGTAAAGCTGTATCTCCAGAGCGAGAACGGTATCCTCGGCATGGGTCCTAAGCCGGCAGAAGGCGAACAGGACGAACACATAATCGATGCTGGCGGCGGATACGCTTCAGTTCTTCCCGACGGAGCAACATTCAGCTCGGCTCATTCGTTCGAAATCATCCGTGGCGGACATGTGGATGCTACCATCCTCGGTGCTATGCAGGTTGACGAAGAAGGAAACCTTGCAAACTGGATGATTCCAGGCAAACTTACCCCGGGTATGGGCGGCGCAATGGACCTCGTTGTTGGTGCTAAGCGCGTTATCGTTGCTATGGAACACACCCAGAAGGGCAACTTCAAGATATTGCACAAGTGCAACCTCCCGCTCACAGCTGCAAAGCAGGTTAACCTCATCGTTACCGAAATGGGCGTAATGGAAGTTACCGACAAGGGTATCGTACTGAAGGAATACAACACCGAATTCGGTGACAAGGATGCAGCAGTTGCAGCTATCCAAGCAGCAACCGAGGCTACCCTCATCATCGACCCGAACCTCAAGCCAATGGTTTTCTAAACAAGTTGACTATGAGCAAGATAAAATTGGGCGACACCTATACCGAAAAGGTAAGGTACACGCAGGCTAATGTTGACACTTTCGCTCAGATTAGCGGCGACAACAACCCCATACACATCAACCCCGAGTATGCTTCGAAGAGCATATTCGGGCGTTGCATTGTACACGGATTCTTCGCAGGTGCAGTGTTCTCGAAGGTTTTCGGAACACAGTGGCCGGGCGAAGGCACTATCTACCTGTACCAGGAAATGAAATTCATGTCACCGGTATTCGTAGAGCAGGACTACAATGCAGTGTTCGAAGTTGTTGAACTCGACGAGGTTAAGCACCGCGGAACAATCAAGTGCACCCTTCAGGATGCAGACGGAAAGGTCGCAATAGCTGGAACAGCAAAATTATTAAATGCAGAAAGGTTTTAAAAAATTAACACAATGAAAAGATTGGAAAATAGAGTAGCTATCATCACTGGCGGAACCGCTGGTATTGGCGCAGCTACCGCCATCAGATTCGCACAGGAAGGCGCAAAAGTTATTCTTTGGGCTCGTAACGCAGAAAGAGGCAACGCTTTCATCGAAAAGATGAAGGGAATGGGCCTTGAGGCTGAATTCGACGCTATCGACTCGAGCAACTACGAGGCAGTTTGCGAAGCAGCAAAGAGAGTTAACGACAAGTACGGAAAGATTGATATCCTCATCAACAACGCAGGTATCACCAACGACAGCACCTTGAAGAAGATGACTATCGAACAGTGGCAGCAGGTTATCGACATCAACCTCAGCGGAAGCTTCTACTGCATAAAGGCTATCACTCCTTACATGCTCGAAAAGGGCTACGGACGTATAGTTAACGCTTCGTCGGTTGTTGCTTTGTACGGTAACTTCGGACAGACCAACTATGTAGCAACAAAGGCTGGCCTTATCGGTATGACCAAGACTTTGGCTCGCGAACTTGGCAAGAAGGGCATCACTGTAAACGCAGTTGCTCCTGGTTTCATCGAAACCGACATGGTTGCCAAGATGCCCGAAAATGTTCTTGACGGCATGAGAGCAAAGGTTCCGGTAGGTCGTTTGGGACAGCCCGAAGAAATTGCATCTGCATACTTGTTCCTCGCTAGCGAAGAGGCTGCATACATCAACGGTGCAACCTTGAGCGTTGACGGCGGTATGACAATCTAATTGACAATTGACAATTGATAATTGATAATTGACAATTAACAATGGACAATTTGTAGGGTCGTTGCGAGCAACGACAACTGCAAAATGGACAAAAATACAGAAGCACCCGATTAAATTCGGGGCTTCTTTTTGAAAAGAAAAAAAACGCTGACTGAGCGAACAAAACTCATTCAGCACAAACATACATAAAGCGATTTTGCTTTTTTCTTCTCGTTGAAAAATTTGGCGATTTAAAAGACAGAAGAAGTAAGGCGAATTTCACGCATAGTCTAGCGTGAACTTTCAACTTATTTTGTTTCTGTCGGGTTACGCCAAATACCTTCAACGAGCGGGATATAAAGAAAGTATCACGCTTTTTTTATGCACAAAAATGAAGTTAATTTATTGTATAATTTAAAAACAAAAAAAATGAAGGCAATATACAAGATTATAATATTTCTTTCAAGTTGTCTGCTAATAGCAATATCCACGATGTCACAAAATTATTTTGACAATAATGATTATTCTTTTGCGTGGAAAGATGTAAAGCTGAAAGGCAAAGTACTGTCAATGCAATGCAATACTTACGGATACAAATTCAAGTTTGGTGAGTATGAACGCGATAATACACCCAAAGATGTATCGCCTACAATATTTTACAATAAAGACGGTAAAATATCAAAGGTTATATATGACAATATGGTGTGCGATAAATATACATACGAAGATGGCAAACTGTTAAGTATTGTTAGGCTTGAATTATGTACAAAAATTGATGCATATAAGCGAAATAGATATGGTGAATATAAAACTGGGGGAAATTATAAACCTATATATGAGACTGGAGAGAAATATCAAACTTTTGACACAACAGATATTATAGAATACCTTTACGACGGAGATAATGTAATAGAAATTAACGCATATTATGGCAACCCAAACAAATTGTCAAAAAAAATAAAATATAAATACACATCAACCGGCTACGAAGAAAAAACATATAATGGAGATGGCAGTTTGATATATTATGTCATTATGGATGGAAATAAAAAAACAGAAGGCGATAACTCTTTTGGTCCAGGAGGAAAATTCGAGCAAATTACCATATACAATGAAAAGATGTTAGCCATAAAAGAAACCATTATCTCCAGTGGCGGACCAATGTATAATGCGATGGAATTAAATTACTATTATAAATACAATGATCATGGAGATTTAATATCCTGCGCTGAAGCATCTA
>CACWOG010000097.1 GCA_902762455.1 uncultured Bacteroidia bacterium
CCAACGACGACAAGGCTCTTATCGTACACATTATCAACCCATACGATGGCAACGGACAACCATACTGCATCAAGCTAATAATCGACGTAAGCAAAGGAATGCTATATTACTACGACTTTCAGAAACTGAAGAAAAACACAATAGGACACATCACGTCCGACGACCTCAAAAAACTATCAAAGAAATGAACTATCAGGAAGCAATTGACTTTATGTTCAGCTCGTTGCCTATGTACCAGCGAGTTGGCAAGGCGGCATACAAAGCAAATTTAGACAACACTCTGGCTCTCGACGAATATTTCGGACATCCGCACAAGTCGTTCAAGACCATACATGTAGCCGGCACAAACGGCAAAGGCTCCGTTTCGCACTCGCTGTCGGCAATTCTTCAGTCGGCAGGCTACAGGACAGGACTTTACACCTCGCCTCACCTTGTCGATTACCGCGAACGTATACGCATTAACGGCGAAATGATTTCGAAGGATTATGTCTGCGACTTCATCAACGACAACCAAGAAATCATCGGAAAACTGAAGCCATCGTTTTTTGAAATGTCTGTCGCTCTGGCATTCAAGTACTTTGCCGACATGAAGGTCGATGTCGCTGTGATTGAAGTCGGCATGGGCGGACGGCTCGACTCCACCAACATCATCACACCCGAACTTTCGGTAATCACCAACATAAGTTTCGACCATACCCAGTTCCTTGGCAATACACTTCCACTAATCGCAGGCGAAAAAGCAGGCATCATAAAGCAGGGCATTCCCGTCGTAATCGGGCAAACCCACGCCGAGACAAAAGACGTCTTCCTTGCAAAAGCAAAGGAGCAAAACTCGCCTATCACATTTGCCGACAAGGAGATAAAGGTTGAGAAAGCCAAAGTTGCCGACAATCACAAGTATGCCGAATACCTGATTAACAACGCGGAAACCATCAAATTCGACCTCTTCGGCGAATACCAGACCAAGAACCTCGCCACCATACTCGAAGCCGCGAAACAGCTTAAAAATCGTGGATTTGCAATAGACGACAAGAACATTTACGATGCACTGCAGAATGTAAAAGGTCTTACAGGCTTGCACGGACGATGGGAAATTTTGTCCGACTCGCCACTAACAATCTGTGACACAGGCCATAACATTGACGGACTGTCGTATGTGACCGCACAACTGAAGGCGATTAAATGTCCGCAGCTGCACATTGTGCTTGGTTTTGTCAACGACAAGGATGTAGAACATGTGATGCCGCTTTTCCCGAAAGAAGCCAAGTATTATTTCACCAATGCCGACATTCCACGTGCAATGCCAGCCGAACAGGTAAAGGCGTACGGAGAAAAGTTCGGTCTCGACGGTGAAACTTACGAAAATGTTCCTTCCGCCTACGAATCTGCGAAGAAAAACGCCTCAACGGACGACACAATTTTCATTGGCGGAAGCACTTTTATCGTCGGAGACTACTTCAAACACTATGGTTTTCAATAGGATAAAATATTTTTGAAAAATTATCGATTTTATTTTGTCAGTTCGGAAATTTGCAATACTTTTGCACCGCTAATGACAAGGGAGCATAGCTCAGCTGGTTCAGAGCACCTGCCTTACAAGCAGGGGGTCATAGGTTCGAATCCTATTGTTCCCACAAAGCGGTCAAGAAATTGACCGCTTTTTTTATGCATCTACGCACAAAAAAATCCGCAAGCTCATCGCCTGCGGATTCTTCATATATTAACCACAAAACAATTACTTTATCACAATGTCGTGCTCCATGCGAGCCTGAATGCCACTGGTTTCAGCAATTCTCTTGGCGTTCTGGTAGTAGATGTAGTTTTCGCCAAGTTCGCTCTTCATGATTCTTGCAGAAATATCAAACTGTTCTGCCAATTCTTCGAACCATTCCTTCTTTGCCGGATATTCAACAATCTTGTAGTCTGGAATATTTGCCAGCTCAACAGCCTTCTTCACTGCATCGTTAAGGCTGCCGAGTTTGTCAACCAGACCAATTTCAATTGCATCGGCACCTGCCCATACACGACCCTGTCCTATTGAATCGACCAAAGCCTTTTCGCTCAAAACATGACCTTCGGCACCCTTGCCCTTACGTCCGTCGAAAACTCTTGTTAGGAAAGTATCATAGAAGTCCTCGATTGACTGCTGTACATAGTTGAATTCCATTTCGGTAACCGGACGCATAGTGCTTCCAAAATCAGCGTGAGCGTTAGTGCATACGGTGTCGATTGTAAGGCCAATCTTGTCGGTTACAAGTCCTTGCAAGTTCGGGAACATTCCGAATACGCCAATCGAACCAGTCAAAGTTGTAGGCTGTGCATAAATGTAATCGGCTGAACAAGAAATATAGTATCCACCAGATGCTGCGAGGTTACCCATCGAAACTACGATTGGCTTTCCAGCCTGCTTAACCTTCTGGATTTCACGCCACATAACTTCCGAAGCAAGTCCCGAACCACCGGGTGAGTTTACGCGCAGAACAACTGCCTTAACATCATCGTTTTCACGAATCTTGCGGAGTTCCTCGGCAATCTTGTCGCCACCCATCTGACCTTTACCACCATTGCCATCAACGATTTCGCCTTCGGCAAACAAAACAGCAACTTCGTTCTTCGACTTGTTTTCCTTTACATTAGGAACACTTGCCTTTGCATACTTTTCAAGGTCGATGAACATATCCTTGTCCTTGCCGTCAAATCCCGACTTAGCCTTGAGTTCGTCAATAACTTCATCATAATACTTCACTGCATCGGCAAACTTCAATGTAACAGCATCCTGAGCCTTACGCAACGAAAGGCTGTCGGCATACATATTGAGGTCTTCGACCGAAATGCCACGAGCTTCGGAAATTCCTCTGCAAACCTTTCCCCAGATGGAATTCAGGAGAACGCTGTACTGCTTGCGGTTTGCAGGACTCATCTTGTCGCAGATATAAGGTTCAACTGCCGACTTGAACTGTCCGTGACGGAAAACCTGCATCTCGACGCCAAGTTTCTCGAGTACATTCTTGTAGAACATAATCTGCGAGCACATACCCTGCCACGACATTCCGCCCTGCGGGTTTACATAAACCTCGTCGGCAACCGATGCCAAGTAGTAGCCGAACTGCGAATATGCTGTAGCATAGCTAATTATAAACTTTCCGCTCTCCTTGAACTCGATGAGCTTGTTGCGAAGTTCCTCGATGGTTGCAGTACCAGCCGAAGCACCATCCATATCCAGATAGATACCCTTGATACGGTCATCGGTCTTTGCCTTTTCAATCGACTTCAAAGCATCGTTAAGACCAATTTGCTTTATCGGCGTCATCGACATATAATCGAAACTCATGCCGTCGGTAACCTTGTCGGGCATATCGGCAGTAAGAGAAATCTTCAGCACCGAATTGTCCTTAACAGAAACGTCCGACGACGAACTACCGGCCGCCGACAGGCAAATCAACAAAAAAATCACGCCATAGAGAATGTGAACGATGATAACGCCCACAACTACGGCCAACATCACTTTCCAAAACTTATTCATATAAATCAAATTTTTATTAAACGATAGCGCAAAGATAATGCAATTTACGATTGCCGATTTTAGATTTTAGATTTTTTTGCAACCGAACAGTCTCCTGCCCCAAAACCTTAAAGTCGTTAAAAACTTTAAGGTCATTAACTTGGGGCAAGACTGTACCCCACAAAAAAACAGCAGCTGCACCACGCAACTGCCGTTTATCATTCGAAAATCTAAAATTGAAAATCTTTTCCTACTTAGTTCTGGGACGGGCAAACAGCGCGAACGGATAGCCCGCGGCAACGGAGGACGTTGTTGCCCACGCCGGAACCGTTCGAATTGATGCCGAAGCTCCACGCGTGGCTGGTATTGCTAGAGTAGAGCGAACTCGACCAGTAGTAGCCGCGGGAACCGGCAAGGTCGAGGCCGCCACTACCGTAGCGGTAGCCAGCAGCGGGCAGGAAAATGGAGTTGCCGTTAGGTCCGGTGAACAGGCTGCCGTTTACGCCGTTCTGGGTTGTCCAAGTTACGGTACAATTATTTTTCAGTTCTTCAAATTCTTCCTTTGTAGGCATTCTCCAGCCCGAACCCCAATTGGCGGTGGCTGCGTCCCTGTCAGACGGAAGCGTAGTCGGATTGGCTGTATATGTGTAGTAGTCTTCTGTATAATAATACTTAGTGCTGGTTTCGCCCCAGGCGTAGTAGTTGCCGTATGCAGTTGACGTGCTTGCCCCTACGTTGCATGTCGCCCACCTCAGTCCGCTCGGCAGACCAAGGTCAACCCAGTCGTGTCCGTTCAAGGTGCCGGTTGTCGGAAATGTTGTAAACGACAATATTTCGCCGTAAGCAGTACCTGCACTATTGGTGGCGTATGCCTTATAATAATACGTGGTGTTAGCCGTAAGACCTGCAATTGTACTTGTAAAACTACCTGTTCCTGTGCCATTAGCCTGAACGGTTTGCGAAAGGTTATTTGAACTTGTGCCATAAAGGAATCCGCGGGCGGTAAGGGCTATACCGCCGTTGGATGTAACATTTCCCCTAAGGATTGCTCCATCACATGATGGCAAGACAGAAGCACCTTTTGTGAGTACTATTGGTGTGTTCGTAGTGAATTGCATTACCTCGCCATACGATGTTCCGACTGAATTTGTAGCGTATGCCTTGTAGTAATAGGTAGTGCAAGTAGCTAGGTCTGTGAGATTTGCAGTAAAACTGCCTGTCCCTGCTCCACATTCCACACTATTGGAAAAGTTGCTTGCACTTGTGCCATACATAAAGCCGCGTGCCGTAACCGGAGCATTACCAGCCGCCGTTACATTTCCATTCAGGACTACGGTTGTTTCCGTTACTTCTGCTGTGCCAGTTTCAACAGTCGGACTGCCCTCTGGTACTGGCGGAACAGGATTTTCTCCACCGCCCTGCTGTCCGCCACCAGATGTGCCGTTGCTTGTCCACTGCGCGTATAGGGTCATATCGGCGGTGGCGGTTATGGTCTGCCCGTCGGTGTAGGTCGTACCAGAGCCACCCGATACTGTATTCCAACCCGCAAAACTGTAACCGTCTCGCATAAACGAATTAAGCGTCAAAGGCTGCGCCTCGCCCTCGGTAAAGGTCTGCGCGGCCATTGTGCCGGTACCGCCATTTGAATTGAAAGTAACAATGTAAGTTTCCTTCTTCTTACAACCGCTAATTGCAACCATTCCAACTACAGAAACAATTGCCAAAAACAAAAATATTTTTCTTTTCATAAAAAATAACTTTTTCCTGCCCTCCAGTACCAATCAGGCAAAATTCCACAAAAAAGAAGCGTGGCACTGATATACCACTTCTCTGATTGGAGGTCGTGAGATTACCTTGTAACAAGATGTAGTCATAACAGCCCACGCATAACGCGCGAACTCTTATGCTCTCTCGGTTACGAAAACTTCTCACATTTCCAATCACAAGACGGGCATAAACGCTTCGTAAAACAATATGTAAGGCTTGGTTCCTCGCCAAACCAATGGCAAAAGTACGGAGCAAAAACGAAACGGCAAAATTATTTTTCGTATAATTATCACAATCATTTTATTTTCATTACCTTTGTTCCTCTAATTTCATCGGATGAACTCTTTTGGGAATATCTTCAGAATAACGCTCTACGGCGAATCGCACGGCAAGGAAATAGGTGTCGTTGTTGACGGTTGCCCAGCAGGAATACCGCTGTCAGAAAACGACTTGCTACCCGACATAGAGCGCCGCAAGACTGGCGGACACGCCACTAGCACCCGCACAGAAAGCGACATTCCCGAAATACGAAGTGGCATCTATCGCGGTCACACAACTGGCACACCTATAATAATTATATTCAAGAACGAAAACTTCTGCGACGAAGACTACCAATTCGACGGATTTTTCCGTCCCGGACACGCCGACTACACAGCCTACAGGAAATACAACGGCTACAACAATCCTCTCGGTGGCGGACAGTTTTCCGGACGAATGACCTTGCCGTTGGTTGCCGCCGGTTGCATCGCAAAGAAAATTATTCCGACAACAGAAATTTCAGCACATATACTGCCCGAATGCTTAGCAAACATTGAAAAGGCAATCGCAAGCAACGACTCTGCCGGCGGAATTGTAGAATGCAGAATACGAAACCTTGAAGCAGGAATCGGCGAACCGTTCTTCGATAGTCTGGAATCGCTCATTTCTCACGCAATATTCTCAATTCCAGGTGCAAAAGCCATCGAGTTCGGCAACGGAATAGCCTCAGCGTCAATGCTCGGCTCTGAATACAACGACTGCATCGTATCATCCGACGGAAAAACGGCGACAAACAACTGCGGAGGCATCAACGGCGGAATTTCAAACGGCAACGATGTCGTTTTCCGCACCTACTTCCACCCTACCCCAAGCATCGCAAAAAAGCAAAAGACATTCAACTTCAACACGATGCAAGTAGAAGACTTGAAAATAAACGGTCGCCACGACACCTGTTTCGCACTGCGCACACCAGTAATCGTAGAAGCCTTGACAGCGATTGCACTTGCCGACCTTACCCTAATTTCAAAAGCCACAAAACTATGAAACATTTCATCGACTCGGTACAAGAATATATCAGCAATACTTTCGACGACTTGCAACAAGTCGAGATAATTGTTCCCAACAACCGAACCGGCTCCGCACTGCTTTCGTCGCTGAAAAAGAACGCGACAAAGGTCAGCTGGGCACCAAAGATAACACCCATAAAGGAAATTTTTGCACGTAACGCCAAAATCCACGAAGCCGAAAACATCGTGTTGGCATATACGCTCTACAAGGTTTTTGAAAAGCACATCAAAAACACGGAAGGAGACTCGAGCTTCGACAACTTCTACAATTTCGGCGAGGTGCTTCTAAGCGACTTCGACGACATAGACAAGTACCTTGTCAACCCCGAGAAACTTTTCTGCAACATAGCCGATGCAAAGGAAATAGACATAAAGTTTACCGAAATTGAAGACGACTTGATGGAAATACTACAGTCGTTCTGGCAAAACATTTCCAACACCTCGGTACTCGACAAAAAAATGAGAAGCCTTGAGCTATGGCAGAAAATGCCGGCGATTTACAGAGATTTCACTAAGGCGCTCCGTAAAAAAGGCATTGGCTACCAAGGTTTGATTTACCGCGACTTCGTAGAAAACAGAATGCTGACGACCGATTTCGACTCCGAAAACTATGCTTTCGTCGGATTCAGCGCACTCAACGAATGCGAAAAAAGCCTGTTCCGCCACATCAGGGAAATAACAAAAGGGAAAAACGGTCAATGCCTGTTTTTCTGGGATGCAGACAAATACTACATCAACAAAAAGGAACAGGAAGCAGGCCTTTTCCTCCGTGCCGACCTCAAGGAGTTTCCTCTTCCAAAAGGTTTTGAACTTTCCGACTCAATAAAGGACTTGTACAAAAAGAATATACAGGTCATAGAGGTTCCATCGTCGGTCGCACAGGTAAAAGTTATTCCAGAACTGCTGAAAAAATACGAAAAAATAGACGAAAACACCGCCATTATCCTCGGTGACGAAAAACTGCTTGTCCCATTGATATATACGCTGCCGGACTCAATAGAAATCAACGGTGAGAAAAAACCGCTAAAGTGCAAC
>CACWOG010000098.1 GCA_902762455.1 uncultured Bacteroidia bacterium
TTGTCGAAATCATTCGGCTCCACCAGCTTGGAATAAACTATGGTCTCCTGACAAAGATTCGTATCATCGTAAGACACATAGAAGTAACCGCTTTCGCCGCAGGTCTCGCCCCAGCTGTTCTTACAGATATAGGCTCCGTTCCGTGACGGCTGCTTGTTGAATCTTTCCTTCGGATAGTTATCATCCCAGCCTACAAGTACCACCGCATGGTTCGGCATCTCATCCCCGTCGTAGTAATAACTTCCGGTCTCTGCATTGTAGAACTCCGAATCGCTTGCACCGTAAGTCATTCCGAGATACATGGAGGTTTCTACTCCTCCGTACTTATAGATAGCACTCTTAATGGTCTCATCATTTCTTTCTTTCATGATGATGGCTTCCTCAAGATGCTTTACGGCTTCGAGATTCGTATTGGTCTCTCCGTCTCCGTACGGATCGTCCCTGTCCATAACAGGTCCGAGCCATGAAGCAAGATAAGATATACTGATGCCGTGCTCTCCGCCTTCGCTGAGTTCCAGAGAGAAGTTGTTGTTCATCGACATATGGTCAACGGAATAGATATTCTCCTCCCCGGGAAGAGTAACGGTTTCCAGTGCGCCAAGATTGCCGACGAGCAGGAAAAACGCAAGCTGTTCGACTGGATTTTCAACCTTGAGTTCAACTATTTCAAGATTCCGCGTCCCGACCTCAATATTTTCCTCGACGTGCCGTTTTCGTTCACCGAAAAACGTCTTGCCGAAAACCGAACCGGCAAGGACCGCGATTATCTGAACGGCAAGACCGACATTCACGAGGCCGACCTCAACTTCCAGAAGAAGGTGCGCGAAACTTATATCCGTGCAACCGAAACCGACGACAGGCTTGTGCGTATCGACTGTTCCGACAATGGCTCGATGCTTCCTGCCGAAAAAATCTCGGAAAAAATCATAGCAGAACTTAGAAAACATAATTTTGTAAAATAAAACTTTAATAATATGATGACGATAATAAGAACCTTGTTCAGATGGCTTGTTGGAGCCACATTTATTTTTTCTGGCTTTGTAAAGGTTATTGACCCGCTGGGTTATGGCTACAAGATTGCCGACTACTTGGAGGCTATGCACCTTTCTGCAATCGACGGGGCTGCACTTCCGCTCGCGCTGATACTCGCCGTGTTGGAACTTGTGATAGGCTTCTCGTTGTTTTTCAATCAGTTGCCCAAGCTCGGCGCATTGGGAGCCTTGCTGATGATGGTGTTCTTTACGCCGTTGACGCTGTGGCTGGCAATTGCAAATCCTGTGTCCGACTGCGGATGCTTCGGCGATGCCCTGGTAATCACCAACTGGCAGACATTCTTCAAGAACTTGGTCCTGCTGGCGATGGCGATACTGCTTTTCGCACAAAGGAAGAAGATAAAGACTCATTATCATACTGGAGTTCAATGGATTATAATGTTTGTCGTGGGGTTTGCATCGCTCGGACTCGGTTTTTACTGCCTCAAGACCTTGCCGATTATCGATTTCCGTCCGTACCATATTGGCGCAAATATTGCCGAAGGTATGATTGTCCCCGAAGATGCGCCTAAGCCAGTGATTGAAAGCTCGTTCATCTACGAAAAGGACGGAAAGCAAAAGGAATTCTCCATCGACAATCTGCCCGATGAATCGTGGAAGTTTATCGATGCAAAGCATATCGTTATTGACCCAGGCTATGTACCGCCAATCCACGACTTTACAATGACAAAGCCGGTCGTTGAAACTGCTGGTATGGAAGTTGACCTCGACGGTGTGGAACTTGTATATAAGAATGCCGACGGCGAGCAGATGTTTGCCGATGTTTCATCAGTGCCCGATGCTTCCTGGAAATTTGACCACTACATCTGCGAGGAGTGCGAAGGCGATATTGATGTGTCGAAAATAAGGATTACCTATAGCGATGCCGAAGGAAAGCCCGTGGTTCTTGGCGTTGATGAGGCTCCTGAGGATTTGGACTTTATTGAGGCTGCTTATGAGGACGAGGCTACCGAAACTGACATTGCACCACGTGTGCTTGCCGACGAGAGGTATTCGTTCCTGATGATTGCATTGCGCCTCGAAGATATGGAAACCGAGCATCTGGCTGAATTTGACTCGATTGCCGAATTTGCCGCAAAGAACAATATGGGCTTCTACTGTATGACTTCGTCGAATGCCGAGTCGATAGCGACATTTACTGCCGAACATCCTGTAAATTACGGATTCTACAATACCGACCCGATAACATTGAAGACTATTGTCCGCTCTAATCCGGGATTGCTTCTTATCCGCAAGGGTACAGTCATCGACAAATGGCACGATGGAAATTTGCCCGAAGTTTCGGAACTCAAGAACGAACTAACGGGTACAATGTTTACCAAGCAGCACAACCAGCGCGACAGACTGCTGTATGTAGTTTGGATTCTGGGTGCGTTACTGGCAATGGCTCTTATAAGGAACATATACAATTGGCTAATCAAAAACAGATATATTAACGATAAAAACGATACGATATGAGAAAAAAAATTGTTGCAGGAAACTGGAAGATGAACACCTTGGTAAGTCAGGGTAAGGCTTTGGCAGAAGAGTTGAACGCCTTTATGAAGACTTACGATATGCCCGCAGGCAAATTGGTTATTATCGGAACCCCGTTTACACACCTTTCAACTTGTGTCGAGGCTGTTGATACCAAGAAAATTCACGTTGCAGCACAGAACTGCTCGCAGTTCGAGAAGGGCGCATATACTGGCGAAGTTGCTGCCAATATGATTAAGGACTTGGGCGTTGAATATACTATTATCGGTCATAGCGAACGCCGTCAGTATTTCGGTGATACCGATGAGGTTATCGCAACCAAGCTCGCACAGTGCTATGCAAACGGACTTTCGCCGATACTTTGCTGTGGCGAAAAGCTTGAGGAACGCGAGGCTGGCAAGCATTTCGAGGTTATCGAGTCGCAGTTGCGCAATGCATTGAAGGATGTTTCTGCCGAGAATTTCAAGAATACCATTGTTGCCTACGAACCGGTATGGGCAATTGGAACCGGCAAGACCGCAACTCCCGACCAGGCAGAGGAAATCCACGCTTTCATCCGTGGCTTGATTGCAAAGCTGTACGATGCCAAGGTTGCCGACGACACTACAATCCTTTATGGCGGTAGCGTAAATGCAGGCAACGCAGCAAACTTGTTCGCTCAGCCCGACATCGACGGTGGACTTGTTGGCGGTGCATCGCTCAAGGCAAACGATTTCATTAGCATAATAAAGGCTATTTAATTTATTCTGACGATGGGGGCTGCCTCCATCGTCTTTTTTTATTTGCAAAATAAAAGAATGATCATCGGTAATTGCCACAAAAAGGATATAGAGAGGAGATTCCGCATAAACGAACTCACAAGCAACGTTCCTTATGCTGTTCGTTCTGTTTTGTGGAATGACAGTGAAGCGTCTTTTTTTCTGGTCATTTCGGAAACTATGATGAACCAGCGATACGGGACGTGGAGCTGTGTGAATCAAGTTGTCCGAAATCTCCCATAAGTAGATTATTGCCGATAATTATAATTAAAAAAAGCGACCGAAATGAATTATTTGGAACTTTCAATTGAAATACCGAGGAGCAATCCCGACCTTTCCGACATATTGGTGGCATTCCTTGCCGAACAGAACTTTGACAGTTTCAGCGAGGAAGGCGGAAAACTTTTGGCTTACGTCGAGGAAAAGAAGTACAGCAAAGCAGATGTTGATGAAATTCTTGCACAGTTTGGCGTTATTGCAACCGAAAAGATTATCCCGCAGGAAAACTGGAACAAGCAGTGGGAAGAGAACTTTTCGCCTATCGTTGTTGACGAAAATTTGGCAATAAAGGCTCCGTTCCATACCGAAAACTTTGATACAAAGCATACTATCGTCATCGAACCGAAAATGTCGTTTGGTACGGGACACCACGCCACCACCTCGATGATGTGTCGGCTTATTGCCGAACTCGACCTCAAAGCTAAGGTCGGTCTCGATATGGGTTGCGGAACAGGAATCCTTGCAATTTATGCTTCAATTCTCGGTGCATCAAAGATTTATGCAATCGACATTGACGAATGGGCTTTTGAAAACACTGTGGAAAATGCCGAGCGCAATGGCGTTTCAAATATTGTAGCATCCTGTGGCGATGTGCAGGATATTCCCGAAGTGGAATACGACTTCGTGTTTGCAAACATCAACCTCAACATACTGAAAAAACAGATTCCGACTTACGCACGACTGATGAAAAAGGGTGCAGTTTTGCTGCTTAGCGGTTTCTTCTTCACCGAAATCGACCAGATAAAGGAAGTTTGCGCTTCGTGCGGACTGTCGTATGTAAAATGCCTGACCTCGGAAGAGTGGACGGCTTGTGTTTTTGAAAAATAATATGATAATATGAAAAAATTATTCTTGATACTGGCGATAAGTCTGGTTTCGATGGTTACATCGGCGCAGTTTACGCTTGAACCAACAAAGTTCGGAAAGGAATTCGCGCAACAGCTTTCGTTTACTGGCGACATTCGCAAGGACGGCGCAAGCATGCAGAAGGAATTCCTCACATTCTGGCAGTCCGACTCGCTGACTTCGCCACAGCGAGACAGTTTCATAAGGACTATCAATATGTTGCAGTCGAAAGGTTGCAAGCCTTATCCCGATTTTGTAAGGCTAACGGACATACTTATGGAGTTCAAGCGCAGAGGCTATGATTACGGTCAGTACGAGAAATTTGAGAAGACATTGCTCGATATGAATGCTGCAGGACGAAAGTTCAGGGTGAACGATTTCTCCGAGTTTCTGCAGGATATGAATGTTTTCTTGCGTAAACGTGTGGTAGCCAACAATCAGCGTACAAAATGGAACGTAAGCAAACTGGATTTTGATTTTTCGTATGACAACGGAAAGTTCCTTATAAAATTCAACAATATCGACCTTATCGGCTATCAGGACAGGGACAGCCTGAAACTTTACAATACTAGCGGTGTGCTCGACCCGAGGGCTAAGACTTGGGTAGGCAAGGGGGGGACTCTCGGCTGGGAGCGTGTTGGTTATCCTCTTGATAGTATGAACGTTTCGTTAGGAGACTACAACTTGAACATGACCGACATAGCTATCAAGGCCGACAGCGTTGTGTTCCGCAACAAGTACTATTTTACTCAGGACCTTATGGGTGACCTTATCGACAAGGCGCAAAACGGTGAAAAACCTTACAAGTCAACATATCCGCGTTTTACAAGCTACTCGCAGGACTTTGATATAAAGAACATAGTGAAGGATGTTGACTACAAGGGCGGTCTGTCGGTGCGTGGACGTAACTTCATTGGTAGCGGTACCGATGATAAAAAGGCGGAAATCAGGATAACAAAGAACGATAGTGTTTCATTCAGTGCGTATGCAAATTCGTTTGTGTTCGACCCCGAGAAAATTGCGTCAGATAATTGTGAGATAGTGTTCAGATTGGCGCAAGACTCTATATATCATCCTTCTGTATCAATTAGATACACCGTTGTGAAAAGGGCTTTTGAGAAAGAACCTGCGGAGCAGAGCCGTAGAAATAGAAAGCAAGAAAAGCAGTACGATTATGTGGAAAATGGATTTCTTGAAGTTATCAGGACTAGGGAAGGTCTTTCTAACATAAATTTTGTCGATACCTATCATCAGCTTTCAATGGATTTTACTTCGCTTAAATGGGTGGTTGATAAGTCGGTAATAGATATTGCAACAGTAAATTCGCAAGGAACGGCAAGTGAGGTGCTGTTTGAGTCGGCCGACTACTATACATACGAAAAGTACAAGTCTCTGAAAAAACAGGATGCACGTAATCCATTGGAAGTCATAGCTTCTGTGGTGAATTATGTTGGAGGATATCCTGAATTCAAGCTGGTGGATGTTATGAACTATATGAAGATTGCTCGTGACCAGGCCTTGCAGCTTGTGTTTGCGCTTGCGTACAAGGGTTATATTTCATTTGACCAAGCTTCTGAAACAATCAAGGTTCACGATGAGACATGGCGTTTCCTTGCTGCGCATAGGGGAGATTCCGATTCGGATGTTATCTTGTTCTACAGTAAGGTGAAATCGGCTGAAGGCGTGATGATTGACGAGGAGACTAAGCAGGTTGTGAAAAGTGCTCTTGGCAACGATACTGTGGCAAATGCAAAGTTGAGCCTTGCAAATTTTGACCTGAAGATGTTTGGCGTTCCAATGGTGCATTTGTCCGATTCTCAAAATGTTACTGTATATCCAAAGAATGGCAAGCTGACAATACAGAAAAATAGGAATTTCATATTTGATGGTTTGCTTCAGGCCGGTCAGTTCTATATGTATGGCTCTGGATTCCGTTTCGACTATGGAATGTTCAAGATTGATGTGCCAAACTGCGACTCGATGAAGATTGTAGCTATGACGACTCCCGAAATGGGATTCCTCGATGCTAACGGTCAGCCAAAGCCGGCAATTGTTCGCAATAAACTCGAAAACCTTTCTGGCGATTTCTACATCGACTATCCTAACAACAAGTCAGGTTTTGCCGACTACAAGGAGTATCCGAAACTTGTGTCCAACAAGGATTCATACGTCTATTACGACAGCAAGCAAGTTTACAATGGGATTTACGAAAGGGACAAGTTCTATTTCAAGGTTGACCCGTTTACGCTCGACAGTATAGAGGGCTACAGCAAGGATAACGTACATTTCAAGGGCATACTTGTAAGCGGAGGAATAATTCCGGATTTGAAGGAAACGCTTGTTGTCCGCCAGAGCGACTGGTCGCTTGGATTCGAGTACAAGACTTCTGCTGCTGGTATGCCTATATATGGAGGAAAGGCAACGTTTAAGAATAATTTAGACTTAAGCAATAAGGGTTTACGTGGCGATGGTAATATCAAATACCTTAGCACTACATTTAGTGATGCATATGTCACATTGTTCCCCGACGAGATGGAAGGTCATTCAAAGATTATGAATATGGAACAGCAGAAATCTCCTGTCGAGTTCCCGAAGGCTACTGGAAAGGAAAATACTTTATTGTGGAAGGTCAGCAAGGATAAGTTCCATGTTGATAAGGATACAGCAAACTTTGTGATGTATGACGGTAAAGCTACTCTAGATGGAAATTTGGTCATAACTTCGCAGGGATTGCATGGCGATGGGATGACATTTATTGATAAGGCAATGCTTGAGTCGAAAGATTTTGTCTATAGCAAGGATGTCTTTGATGCCGATACGGCGACATTTAGCATATATGGGTCAAGTTTGTCTGATATAGTATTCGAGGGTACCGAACAGAAGTCGCACATAGACTTTGTGAGCAGGAAAGGTGAGTTTAGATCGAATGGAGATATGTCGGAGCAGGATTTCAAATATAACAAGTATAAGTGTAAGGCTGATGAAACTATATGGTATATGGATAAAGACGAACTTGCTTTCTCGACAAGCGATGAGATCAAAGAAAAACTCAAGAGCGTAAATGTTGAGGAGGATTGGGAAAGGTATGAGTCAACATTCTTGAGCAGTTCCATGTTTGAGTCATACAAGCCAGGTCAGGACAATCTGTCATTCCATGTGCCGGATGCAG
>CACWOG010000099.1 GCA_902762455.1 uncultured Bacteroidia bacterium
GGAGATAATTACGGCATAGTTGAATATGTAACTAATTATACCCAGACAAGAATGGGTAACTATTTCTTCGGCATAGGTTTTTATAATGGAGAAGGAGGAAATGTTTCGCATTGCGTCAACTACGCCGATTTAAATCCTAAGGAAGAAACTTTAATGGCTGCTGGCATTCTGTACCAAAACTATGGAGGGGTTGTTGAATTTTGTATGAATGTTGGCAATATGAATAATGCGCAATATGATATTGCTGGCATTCTTTTGGATAACAGCGATATGCTTAATGTTTATTACGATTCTGTAGATATGCACTGGGTATATGATACTATAGTGGCTGTTGTCAGGAACTGTATAAATCTCGGTAATCTGCAATGCGTAGAATCCAATTATGATGTTAAAGGGACATTAATTGCTCAAACCGCAGGCGGAATAATAATAAATTGCTTAAATGCTGGCAATGCAAATGGCTATATAACAGGTGATGGAGGCTTGGAAAATGACACTCTACCAATAGGTTTATTTGATATTGTAAATGATGCTATGGGTTTCCGCTATACAGTAAAGAATTGTCTTAATATAGGTAATACTTCTGGCGTTTTTATTGTTTGTCGTTTTTCACCGATTTTGCGCAACAACTACTACGACAAACAGATGTGTGGAGGGTTTGTAAATGATACTGTAGGTGCAATAGAAAGCCGTCTTACTTCGCAACTTACAGGCGACACACCCGAACTCCGCGCTATGTTGGGCGATGGCTGGAGTTATGCCGAAGGGCGCTACCCAATTCCGCTTGGATTTGAGAATGACAGCATTGTGCTTCGTGCTGCCACGCCAATATTCCTACACGCCGAAAGCGATGATGACTACGAACATATTGACAGTGTGGCAAGTCATTTTACAGTAAGCACGGCAAATGGCGCTTCGTGGTCAACGCTAAGCCATAATATTGAGATTTCTGGCGAGAATGCAACATTGCGCTATGTAGGCGAAGAGACTTTGAAGACTAGATATGGCAATCTTTATGAAAAACAAATAAGACTGAATATTGTCAATGTGCCTGTGGTCGCCGAAACCATTGATTTGCAGGATATAGATGTATATCCAAATCCAGTTGGCAATACGCTTAACATCACATCATCTGAACCAATTTCGGAAATCGAGATTGTGAATGTGATGGGGCAGGTCGTAAGGCGCATTGAGGTAAATAGCGATAATGCGGTTTGTGATGTGGAAGATTTGAGAGTACGCATCCGCACCCTTCGACAGGCTCAGGGGGCGGTTATCAGCCATCGGAAATTTGTGAAGGAATAACAGAAACTGTACAAAAAGGGGCTAAAAGTCGAACAGGCTAACAGAAGACCAGTCTTGATGTCGAACAGAAGACCTGTCCAGCAGTCTACAAGACCATTAGACAACAGGACTGTTAGACTTCAAGCCTTCGAGCCTGCAAGACCAAAACACAGAAACGACTTCTGCCATTCAAACGTTAACCACGAATGACACGAATCAGCACGAACCTTTAGCTCGGCGTAGCCAATGTGTTCGCTACGCTCACTTTGAACTTTAAACTCTTGAACATTGAAACAACCAAACGGCGAAGCCATTTAAACTTAGAAACGGCGTCAGCCATAGAAACTCAGAAACGCCGCAGGCATAGAAACGGCTTCAGCCATTCAAACTGGCGTAGCCTCTTTATCCTTCAAACGGTTTTCTATTCTTAATAGCCTGCGAAAGCGTCACCTCATCGGTGTACTGAAGTTCTTCACCTACTGCAATTCCCTTTGCAATGACAGATACCCTAACTCCAGTTGATTGCAATTTCTTGTTTATAAAATAATTGGTTGTTTCTCCTTCCATTGTTGTCGGCAATGCCAGAATCACTTCGTTCACATCGTCACGGTTCACCCGCTCAATAAGGTCGGCAATGTGCAAATCGCTTGGACCTACACCGTCCATAGGAGAAATAACACCGCCAAGCACATGATACACACCATTATATTGCGTCGTAGCCTCAATTGCCATCACATCGTTGATGTTCTCAACCACACATACCGTAGAATGGTCGCGGTTATGGTTTGCGCATACTTCGCAGATGTCGTTCTCGGAAATGTTGTTGCACACACGGCAGAACTTCGTATCCTCCTTCATCCGCTGTATGGTTTCAGTAAAATTGGTGACATCCTCAAGCGATTTCCGCAAAAGGTGCAACACAAAACGTTGTGCCGTCTTGCGCCCAATGCCAGGCAGCGTCATAAATTGCTGAATAGCCTCGTCAAGTAATTTGTTCTGCATAATTTCGTGCCGAGAAAAAATCGACTGCAAAGATAATCCAATGCGCTATGACATCAACAAAAAGACTAAAATAAATTATTCACAAATCGTACTTGAAATTCCAAATTAAATTTTATCTTTGCAGTTTGATATTTTATTTTTGTTTTCAAAACTTTACACAGATGAGAAACACACTGAGAATCAGCGCAATACTAACACTCATATTGCTATCTATCAATGCATTTTCCCAAAAGGGCAACAGCAGGGCTGGACTTGACGCACAATTTCTTGTGTCGTCTCAAGAAATAACCGCAGGCGAATGCGTTTACTTCACCGATATGACCACCGGCAACCCAACCCACTGGCAGTGGACATTCGAAGGGGCACAAACTCCAACCTCCAACGAGCAACACCCGCAGAATATATGCTACTACCATCCCGGCGTGTATTCGGTAATCCTTGAAGTCCAGAACGGTGCAATGGTAAACACCGAAGTCGTGACCGAATGTATCACTGTGCTACCCAACACCGAAACTCCAATAGCCGACTTCACGGCCAACTACACGACAATTCCTGCCAATAGCATAGTGCAGTTTACAAGCATATCGCAAAATGGACCGTTCGCCACATACCAGTGGACATTCGAAGGCGGAATGCCATCGACATCAACATCGGAACGCCCAACTCCTATAACATATCCGCACGTAGGTATTTACAACGTAGAACTTACCGTAACTGACATGAACGGTAATAGCGATACAGAAACTAAAAATTTCTACATCAACGTAGTGCCAGAAGCAACAATTCCTCCTGAAGCCAACTTTATGGCAGACAGAACCTACATTGCACCTGGAGATGTAATCAACTTCACAGATAGAAGCTCTGGCAACCCGTACATCTGGCACTGGTTTTTCGAAGGAGCAGTTCCAACGACATCAAACACAAAAAATCCGACAGGCATAATGTTCCCGATGCCAGGCACCTACGACGTAGAACTTGTTATCGAAAGCAATATGGGTATCGACACATTGCGTCGCGAGAACTACATAACAGTTGCAGAAACCGATCCCTGCGTAGCAATACCAGAAGCCGACTTCACCGCATATCCAAGGCTTATAACTTCGGGAACAAAAGTCTATTTCGAAGACCGTTCAACCAATAATCCATCCGCTTGGTCTTGGGAATTTGAAGGCGGATACCCACACACGGCAGCAACTGCTAACATAATCAACGGAATTGAGTACAATGCAGCAGGATTATACGATGTATTCCACTCTGTATCAAACGAATGTGGCGTTACAACTATCACAAAGGAAGACTACATTATGGTATTTTCCGGTCCTGTGCCTATGTACTGCGACACAATTACAAACATCCTCCCGAATGAAATCCCGACAAGCCCACAAGTAGCAGGTTCGTGGGGATATATCGGCGGACAAAACGGTCAGAGAGTAAAGGTTTATGCAGACAAATTCAACCAATATTCATTCGAGCAGGTCAGCGCGTTAATCGTACCTGTTTCCAAGTCGCAGACCGGCACATACAACTCTTCGGTAACATTCTACATCTGGGACGGCAATTCGCAGTTCCCCGATTCGGTACTCGCCGAAAAGAGAGTATATATCCGCGATATTCCCGAAAACTACAACTATGTCGTTGAGTTTGACGAACCTGTAAAGGTAAACGGACCATTCTTTGCCGGCTACAAGATTCCATACAACGGCACAAATTCAAGTGGAAACGGCGACTGGTTTGTTGTGAGCGTTGCTCCAAACAGAAGCGGCTCCGGCTCAAATACCCTATATGTCAAGACAGACAGCACTTGGTACACTGCCTACGAAAAATTCGGTGTCAGGACTTCTACCGCAATGCGTCCAGTAACCTGCATAGTTGACATCGAAGACTATGCAACAGAACACGAAATCAGCATCTACCCCAACCCAGCCAGCAGCATAGTAAACATCGAACTCGGCTCGGTTGAATACGGCAAGGACATTACCGTTGACATCTACGACATGCTCGGCAGAAATGTCGCAACCAGCAACCACAACAGTAGCGAAGGCAGCATCGAACTTAATGTAAGCGACTTCAGCGAAGGGCTGTACTTCGTCAGGATGAACATCGACGGTCACAGCGTAACCGAAAAGGTTCTTATTGCAAGGTAATGGCAGAAGAAAAAACGGCTACACCGCCTACTATAACAATCTACACCGATGGCTCGTCGCGAGGAAATCCGGGACCGGGAGGATTTGGCATCGTGCTTATGAGCGGACAATACCGCAAGGATGTAGCCTGCGGATTCCGCCGTACCACCAACAACCGTATGGAACTGCTAGGTGTCATAACCGCCCTCGAAATGCTGAAGATTCCAAACTCCAACGTAACCGTCTATACCGACTCAAAATACGTTGCCGACGCAATAAACCAGAAATGGCTCTACGGCTGGATACAAAAAGGGTTCAACAAAGTTAAGAATCCCGACCTATGGTCAAGGTTTGTTCGTATCTACAAGCAACACAACGTAAAGTTCGTGTGGGTAAAAGGTCACGCCGACAATCCATACAACAACCGTTGCGACCAGCTTGCCGTTGCCGCCGCTACAGGCACCAACCTGCTCGTAGATGATTATTTCGAGGCAAGCGAAAACAACAACACTCTCGGTCTTTAGCGATGCAAACTCTCTGCGACATATTGCATATCGAACACCCAATCATAATGGCTCCGATGTTTCTCGTCAGCAACGAGGAAATGGTTGTAGCTGCACTCCAATGTGGAATTACTGCCGCCATACCGGCCGCCAACTACCGCAAAAAAGGCGAAATTGCCACAGCAATTGCAAACATCAAGGCGAAAACAGACAAGCCTTTCGGAATAAACCTTGTGGTAAACAAGTCGAACACGCGCTACAAGCAGCAACTTGCCGAAATCGTTGAAGCAAAACCCGCATTCGTAATCACATCGCTCGGAAGTCCTAGACAGGCAATAGAAATTGCCCACGCAAATGGCATCAAGGTTTTCTGCGATGTGGTTGACTTGAAGTTTGCGCAGAAAGTCGAAAGTCTTGGTGCCGATGCAATTATCGCAGTCAACTCGCTTGCTGGCGGACATTCGGGAATGTTGACACCCGAAGAATTAATGCCCAACCTAGTCGCCAACTGCCACATACCTATAATATATGCAGGTGGCATAGCCCGCAAGCAGGATGTTGACAAGGCATTGGGAATGGGGGCTGCAGGAGTTTCGGTAGGCACCGTATTCATTGCCAGCGACGAATGCAAGGTTTCTGACGAATACAAGAAGGCTGTCGTCGAATACGGAGCCAAGGACATCGTAATGACGCGCAAGCTTTCGGGCAGTCCTACCGCTGTGATAAACACCCCCTACCTGCAGCAGATTGGCAACAAGCCCAACATATGGGAACGTTTGATAAACCGCAACTCAGCACTTAAAAAGTTCGCCAAGGCGATGATGATGAAGGCCGGCATGAAAAAGCTCTACGACTCGGCATTCAAGGCCACCTACAAGACAGTGTGGTGTGCAGGAGTGGCAATAGAGCACGTTCATAGCATCAGACCGATAAAGGAAATAATTGCTGGGCTTACGGAATAGTGACTATATAATATATTTTGCAATATCTTAAATATATCGTACTTTTGCCACTGCAAATAATTACATGTCAGGAGAGATGAAAATACAGAAAAATATTATGCCAACCATTGAATATCAGCCAAATACTCATTCAAAGACAATAAAAAAAGAGGAAAGTAAAAATATGTCTGTTGATGAATACATTGCTCTCGTAAGAGAAGCGCTTGATGAGCGATATGAAAATATACAAGGTTGAAGTTGCTCCATCAGCAAAAGTTGATGTAAACGAATTGGCAGATTTCCTTTTTGAAAATATGTCACGGGAAGCCGCCTATCGTTACCTTGATTCTATTGGACAAGAAATGCAATCTTTATCAATATTTGCAGATTGTTTTAATGAAAGCCAATCTCTTATAATAAAAGCCATAAATCCTCGTGCAAAGCGTATGGTTTCTCACAACCATAAATGGACCTACGTATTCCATATTGAAAATGACACTGTAGTAATTGACAGGCTACTAAAATCAAAGTTAATAACACAATAGAGAACAATCGAACACCGAAATACATTAAAATTCCCGCTTCGTACTTCGTAAATATTTCTTACTTTTGCGCCATAATATATAATAGGTGCTATTGTCGCTGATACATATTACCATCATTGATGTTATCGACATTCTCATTGTCGCATTCCTGCTGTACAAGCTCTACCAGATGATTAAAGGTACGGCAGCCATGAAGATTTTCTTCGGAATTGCCATTGTATATCTTGTGTGGCTGATTGTAAAGGCTCTTAAGATGGAACTTGTGGAATCGATTATGGGACAGGTAATTGGCGTTGGTGTCATTGCACTGATTGTGGTTTTCCAGCAGGAAGTCAGACAGTTTCTACTTATGCTTGGCGACAAATATTTCAAGCGTGGCTTCCTTGTCGGAAAGATGAAACTGCGCAACGACTTTTCACTCGAAGCTGTCGAAAGCATAGTGCAAGCCTGTATGGAAATGTCGGAAAGTAAAACAGGTGCTCTTATCGTAATAACTCGCGAAACATCGCTACAGACAATCATCCAGACAGGCGAAACCGTAAATGCCGACATAAACACTCAGCTAATCAAGGCTATATTCTACAAAAACGCACCTCTCCACGACGGAGCAATGATAATCGAGAAAAACAGAATTGTAGCTGCAAAGTGCATTCTGCCAG
The DNA here is from genome assembly GCA_902762455.1 of uncultured Bacteroidia bacterium. Lineage (GTDB taxonomy): Bacteria > Bacteroidota > Bacteroidia > Bacteroidales > ML635J-15 > Bact-19. Next base: position 7,058 of record CACWOG010000099.1, read on the forward strand.
TATCACAAAACCCCAACCTGCCAAACGAATACGGTCTGCGCCACCGCTCGGGACTCGGCATTTCCGAAACCTCCGATGCAATGGTAATAATCGTGTCGGAACAGTCGGGCAACATTTCAATAGCGCAGAATGCACAAATACACAAGGCATCGGGTCGCGACTACCTGCAAAAAGCAATCCTCGCCTACCTGCGCAAAAAATCCGACAGCAAAAAGGAACACAAGGCTGAGAAAGAAGCCAACAAGGCTGTTGAAGATTCCAAAATTTAACTTCGTGGAACTAAAGGTTGAAGCCTTGAAAAGGCTTAGACTTTAAGCCTGTTAGCCTTTGAGCCTGCAAGCCTCTTTCCATTAACAAAACTTTAACCACAGAAAACGTTTCCACTATGTAAAAGTTTTCTAATTTCGCGCCGATTTTTAATTGGATTTTTATGATTGAAAAGGAAACCATATTGGAAGAAGTCGCGAAGATGTTCAACGCCAACGGTATCAAGCCTGTAACTATGGACTACATATCAATGGACATGAAAATCTCCAAGCGCACTCTCTACGAAATTTTCAAGGACAAGGACGACCTTGTGATGCAGGTAATGCAGCACGAGATGAAAAAGGCCGACGAGAAAATCAAAAAAATCATTGCCGAAAGCGACAATGTGCTCGATGCTATCTTCAGCATTGCCGAGGAGAAGGTACAAGCCAGCGCAAAATCGAAGACTAACCCCAAGACATTGGAGGATTTGATAAAATACCACCCAGCAATATACTCGTCCGCCTATAAGAAAATCAGAGAAGAAACCTACACCACAATATTCAAGCTTATTGAACGTGGCAAAATAGAAAACTACTTCAAAAAAGACGTTGACACCGACATTCTGATTTTCACACTACAGAAACTTGTCGAAATCTACGAAAACGAGCAGGAATTTGTCAAGAGCAAGCCACCGGTAGCTTTCCATCACACACTTACAATTCCTATTCTGCTCGGAATATCAACCCCTCAGGGTCAGGAAATAATAAACGAAAAGGTAAAGAAACTCATAAAAAGCAAAGATAACAAATGAGAAGAATTGCATTAATTACAACCGCAGTGCTTATGCTGCTGTCGGCTGCACATTCATTTGCACAAAACGAAGACGGAGCGTTATCAATTTCGCTTAAATCGGCTCAGGACTACGCCGTAGAGCACAACAAGACACTGAAAAACTCGAGTCTTGACATCCGCAAGGCCGAAGCTGCAAAATGGGGAGCAATCGCCTCAATGCTTCCACAGGTAAGCGCAAGCCTCGGATACTCAAACTATTGCGGATACGAAATGAATCTCGGTCCAATGTCGATGTCGATGCCAGCAACTGGAACTCTCGGCATAACCGCTTCGGTTGCACTCACAGGACAGCAAATCATTGGCATACAAATGGCCGAAATGTCTAAAACTCTCGCCGACATTACTACCCAGCAGTCCGAAGACGAAATACGCTACCAGGTGGCAAAAATCTATATGTCGATTCTGGTGATGCAGAACACCACCGAATTGCTCGAACGCAGCCTCGAAAACCTTGAAAGCCTGCAAGAAACAACGCAAAATGCCGTTGATGTAGGTGCTGCCGAACAGACCGATGCCGACAAGTTGATGGTTCAGGTTCTGTCGTTGCGCACA
>CACWOG010000100.1 GCA_902762455.1 uncultured Bacteroidia bacterium
CCCCAGAAGCCACTTCTCTTACAACCTACCCAAATGTTGGGTTATATTTGTACAACAACTGCCCTGACGATGTAAATGCCCAGCTTATAGGCGAACCTTTCTTGTCAAGCTCAGCTCTTACAACATCTGGTACTATAAGTGCAAATGTTACTGCTTCAGTTGAATATTACATAATTGTAGCAACAGACTCTCTCATAAGAGCTGAAGTTTCACTTCCATTTGTAGGTGTAATAACAGAAGCAATAGCAAGTTACACCACAGCCACTTTCAACCTTGCTGTTGAAAAAGTTGTGGAAAAGGATGTTGCAATCCGCAATGTAACAGTATCAAATTCAGGATGTTCAGCAACAACCTCCGTATCATACACAATTGCTAACCCTGGCACACTAGCAACCGAAGAAAATACAGTGTCAGTAGTATGCAAGGTAAATGGTGAAACTGTTGCAACAGAAGAGCTTCCTGCAATTGCTTCTGGTGCATCATTGACAAGAACTTTCGAAAATGTAGCTTTGGCTGAAGGCACAAATACAATACAAATTATTGCAACACTTGTTGGTGATGAAAATGAAGAAAACAATACTGGTAATGCAACCGCAACAAGAAATGCATTAATAACACAGTTTGCATTCACCGAAAACTTTGAAGGTGATGAACCATTCAACTGGACAGCAAGCCCAGCCAACTCTTGGTCTATCCGTCAGCTCGAAGAAAGCGAAAACCACTTCTACATGACCGACACCGCTGTCAGCAAGAACTCATATATCGCATCACCTTGCTTGAGCTTTGCTGAACTTGATATGCCAGAACTTCACTTTGATGTTGCTGCTGATTATCCAGTTTCAGCAGGCGGAATTGGCGACATCTTTGGAATGGGTGGCGGTGTAACCACAAGAGGTTTCGTTTTGGGATCCATCAACGGAACTACTTGGGATACAGTTGCTCCTATCGAAGCTTCAGGTGTTCCTGTAAACAAGAACATCAGCCTTGCAAGATACGCAAACGAATCGAGCGTACAGCTCCGTATAATCTACAATGCAGGTGCAGGTTTCGACCTTGGCGGTCTGTTTGGAGGAACAACAACTGGCGGCGCTGGCGTTGCTATCGACAACATCGTAGTAAGAAATGCTGCTGACAAGGACTTGGGCGTTACTGCAATAACCGGTCCTGCATCGGGTTGCGGACTTTCAAACGGACATGTAAGCATAACAATAAAGAACTACGGACGCGAAGCACAATCGTCATACGTTGTTAAATACTCTGTTGACGGCGGTGCAAACTGGACAGAAGAAACTATCAGCGCTCCAATAGCAGTAGGTGCAACTGCAGATTATACATTCAACGCAACACTCACCCTTCCGACATTCGGAACATACAACATAATTGCAAAGACAGAACTTACTGATGATGAAGATGCAAGCAACGACGAGGCTGAAGGTTCTGTTGTTTCGCAAGGTCTTTACGATTCAGAGCACTCATACGCAATATTTGACGATCCAGAATTCGCAAACGACTGGTATGCAGACGGAATCAATTCTTCGTGGGAATTCGGTAAAACCGCAGTTTCTCAGAACGACAGCATCTGGACTTGGGCAACAAATCCTAACGGTCCGGTAAATCCTGGCGAAGAATCATACTTGTATTCACCTTGCTACGACTTGACAGGAATGACTCACCCAATACTCAAGATAAACTTGAAATATAACCTCAGCGCAATGGATATGGGTGATGATACTGGCGAAATGCCATTCGACCCAAGCAGTATGTTCGGAATCTTTGGCGGCGCACTTTCATTGAGTTACACATATAATGGTTCCTCGTGGATTTCTGTTGAAGCTGGTGAAATTAATGAAGGCTGGTACACATCAAATATGATGACAGAAGGTATGAACGAACCTGGATGGTCAGGTAACACAAACGGTTTTGTAACTGTAAAAACAAATCTCCACATACCTGCTAACATCGACCGTACAAACATAAAATTCAGATTCGCATTTAAGACCACCAGTATGAACTTTGGCGAAGGCGATGAAACTGGAATGGGCGACCTATTTGGAAATATATTTGGTGGTATGACTGGCGGGAACTCTATACAAGGTGCTGCAATCAACAATTTCGTAGTATATGACTGCCCCTCTCCTGCACCAGAAGCATCATTCACTCACTCAGAACCATTATGCACTGGTCAGCCAATCCAATTCACCAACACCTCGCAGAATGCAGAATCATACGCTTGGAACTTTGGCGACGGCGCAGGTCTTGACCTCGGCGAACTTACTGGTGACGAGGGATTCGACTTCAACCAGTTCTTCGGTGACGGTTCAACTACATCAACTGAAGAAAATCCAACCATGACTTACCAGAATGCTGGTGAATACACTGTAATTCTTACAGCTACCAACGAATGTGGAACAAGCACTCACGAAGAAACTTTGAATGTTACCACTTGCACCAACATTGACGAAGTTGAAGCAGGCATCAGCATCTATCCTAACCCGGCAAACAGCATAATCAACATCGTAAATGCAGAAAATGCAAATGTTGAGATTGTAAACGCTCTCGGTCAGGTCGTATATGCTAATGAAAATGTTTCTGGTGAAATTTCAATCGATGTAAGAAATCTTACCAACGGAATGTATTTCGTAAAGGTAAACGATACAGTTACTAAGGTTAACATTGTCAAGTAACCATTTCATAACATAGACTAGAATGAATCTGCCACTGTTTTGGTGGCAGATTTTTTTTCAAAATTTTTGAAACTTTTTTCATATCTTATCGTATAAGATATTAGTTTTAAAAATAAGAAATGAGACAGTTAAAGATTACTAAATCAATTACCAATCGCGAGAGCGCATCGTTGGACAAATACTTGCAGGAGATTGGTAAAGAAGAACTTATCACCGTAGAAGAAGAAGTTGAATTGGCGCAGAGAATCAGGAAAGGTGACCGTGCAGCATTGGAAAAACTTACAAAGGCCAATTTGCGTTTTGTCGTTTCCGTTGCAAAGCAGTACCAGAATCAGGGTTTAAGCCTCCCCGACCTTATCAACGAAGGCAACCTCGGACTTATCCGCGCAGCCGAAAAGTTTGACGAGACTCGTGGTTTTAAGTTCATATCATACGCAGTATGGTGGATTCGCCAGTCAATACTTCAGGCATTGGCAGAACAGGCTCGTATTGTAAGGCTTCCTTTGAATCAGGTCGGTTCGCTCAACAAGATTAACAAAGCCTTGTCGAGATTTGAGCAGGAAAACGAACGCCGTCCTACCTCCGAAGAACTGGCTAAGGTTCTTGATATGCCGGAAGACAAAATCTCTGACACTCTTAAGGTTTCGGGACGTCACACATCACTTGACGCTCCATTCGCAAACGGCGAAGACAACAGCCTTGTCGATGTGCTTGAAAATACCGACTTGCCAAACACCGACTCAAAGCTTATCGAAGAATCACTTTCAAAGGAAATCGAGCGCGTACTCGCCGCCCTCACCGAAAGGGAAAGAGAAATCGTAAAGATGTTCTTCGGCATCGGCGGTCCGGAAAGAACCCTCGAAGAAATCAGCGACCAGTTCGGACTTACACGTGAAAGGGTTAGACAAATCAAGGAAAAGGCTATCAGACGACTGAAGCATTCCAACAGAAGCAAGTTGCTGAAGAGTTATTTAGGTTAAACAAAAAGCGTCTTTCGGGACGCTTTTTTATTTCTACTCAAATCTCATCGAATCGGCAGGCGTAATCTTCGAAACGATAAACGACGGCAATATCATCATCACGACTATCACAACCAAAGTGCCAGCATTAAGCAGCAAAATGTTCACGATGTCCAGATTTATCGGAACAGTTGACACATAGTACGATGCCGGGTCAAGATGTATAATGCCGAAATAATACTGCAGCACACAAAGCAGAATTCCAATAACATTGCCCCACAGCAACCCTTTGATTGTAAGATAGGAAGCAAAATACAGGAAAACTTTTCGTACCGAGACGTTGGTTGCCCCCATACTTTTCAGAATGCCAATCATGTTCACCCTTTCGAGAATCAGCACCAGCAGTCCCGAAATCATATTGAAGCCAGTAACGGCAACCATAAGCCCGAGAATTATCCACACGTTCATGTCAAGCAACGACAGCCAGTCGAAAATGCCTGGATATTCCTGCCGTATGTTTGTGACTTTCAGAATCTCGCCATCGGGATTGTAGGAACAACAAGTTTTCGAAACCTTACGTTCCATCTCATCAAGCTGGTCTATGTCGTCAATCTTAACCTCGAAGCCAGAAACTTGTCCGTCCTTCCAGTCGTTGAGCTTGCGCAAATGCTTGATGTCGGCAACGATATACATCTTGTCAAACTCCTCGAGCTGAGTATTGTATATTCCTTCAACGGTAAATTTCCTCATTCGTGGCGGATTCTGGATGAAATAAGCAGCAAACGAATCACCAACTTTCAAATTTAGCACATCGGCGATACTTTTCGACACAAGAACACCGTTTGTCCGTGCAGTATCATTGATTTCGAGCAGTTTTCCATCGACAAGGTATTCCTCGAAGAACGACCAGTTGTATTCTTCGTCAACGCCCTTAAACACAACACCTTGCAAATAGTCGGCAGTCTTCACGATTCCAGCCTTCACAATATAGCGGTCAACCGATTTCACACCATCCATCTCGCGAAGCGACGACAACCAAGTCTGCTCACCCGAAATCGGAACAGTCTCATACGATGAATTGCTATCGTAGTTAGTTATGCTGATGTGTGCGCCAAAGCCTATTACCTTGCGCGAAATCTCGTTCTTGAAGCCAGTTACAATTGCGACAGAAACAAGCATCACAGCAAGTCCCACTGCAATTCCAGCCACAGCAATGCCAAGTATCGAGCGGCTGAATCCGCCCGACCTGCGCTGCTTTAGCACCAGTCGCTTTGCTATGAAAAACTCGTAGTTCACTTCTGCTCGTCTTCGTTCACTTCCTCGAAATCGACATATTCCTCATCCACGACATCTTTGCGCTGACTATCGTTTTGCGGAACGTGGTCAACCCTGATGTCGCCAAAGTCCTTTCCTGCACGACTTTGATTTTCCTGCTCAAAGTTCTGGAACTCTCCACCGAACTCCTTCATCCTTTTCTGCACAAACCGCTTCAAAAGCCAGGGTGCCAAGTAGCGGAACAGCAGTTTCGCCAGCAACATCGCAAGAACTAGGAATATTATTATGTTCAAAAATACTTCCATTCTAAAAAGATAAAGCCAAATAAAGCAAAGCCGGAATTGCAAAACCTATCACAAATCCCAAATGCACCTGCAAATTGTTATGCCTTCCCAGATACAATCTCGATGCCAAAACCATTCCGCAAGCAAGTATTGCCAGAATAGTCATCAGAAAACCGTTCTCAAACACATACGAATACTGGAACAGCATCAAATACAAGGCAAATCCCCATCCGTATGCGTGAATGCTAAGCCGCCAAAAATTGTTTATCAGAAGACAACCTAGCGAAGCAATGGCAGTAAGCATTGTTATCAAGCTCCACATCGGCGACTTGTAAACAAAGAATCCAAGCATCGAGAAGCCGACCACAACGGCCAATGCCATAGTACGGTTGCGCGTGGTTGCAAAGAAGCCTTCGAGCCGTTCGAACATATTGCCCGACATTTCGGCAACGTCCTCCTGCGAAAGCACAATTTCACCACCATGCACATTGTTTGTACGCTTGAACTGCGAAACTGCAAACACAAGCAACATCACAAGGAACGGAAAGACAAACGTCATTCCTACAACCATAATCGGATGTAAGCCATAAATGTCGTTTATAGTCAATGCAAAATATGTCGGCAAAAGAATCGGATGCCCGATTACACTCACCACCTTGAAGAATATGTCAAGGATGCCGCGCATATTTATATTTTTCGTCTGAGACGTGCTACAGGAATACCCATCTGCTCACGGTACTTGGCAATGGTACGACGTGCAATGATGTAGCCCCGGTCCTTCAAAATTTCGGAAAGGCGATCGTCGGTAAGCGGCTTTGCCGAATCCTCGGCATCGATGCACTCCTTCAAAATCTGCTTTACCTCACGAGTAGAAACCTCTTCGCCCGAATCGGTCTGCATTGCCTCGCTGAAGAAAAACTTGAGCAGGAAATTGCCGTAAGGCGTTGCAACATACTTGCTGTTGGCGACACGCGAAACCGTTGAAATGTCAAGGTTTGTCATTTCGGCAATGTCCTTCAGAATCATAGGACGGATGTCGGCCTCGTCGCCTGTGAGGAAAAACTTGCGCTGGAACTGCACAATCGCCTCCATTGTGTACAACAAGGTACGTCTGCGCTGTTCGATGGCATCAATGAACCATTTTGCATTGTCAATCTTCTGCTTGACAAAAGTTACAACTTCCTTGTTGCCAGCCTTGTCCGACGAGTATTCGTCCATCATCTTCGAGAACGACCTGCTTATGCGCAAATCGGGCGAATTGCGGTTGTTGAGCGACACAGCTATGTCGTTGTCCTCAACTTCAACTATAAAATCGGGAATTATCGCCTGTATATTAGCCTTTTGCGGTTCTCCATACGAATTGCCAGGCTTAGGATTCAACTTTATAATAACATCTATTGCTTCCTTCAAGTCCTGTTCAGTGATGTTGCACTTCTGCATTATCTTCTCGTAGTGCTTCTTGGTAAACTCCTCGAAGCAATCGGAAAGCACCACAATTGCAGTCTTCACACCATTGGTCTGCTCCTCTTTCCTGCGAAGCTGAATAAGAAGACATTCCTGCAAACTACGCGCTCCGATGCCAGCAGGGTCAAGTTCCTGAATTACCTTAAGCACATCTTCGAGTTCCTTTTCCGAAACCTCTATGTTCTGCGAAAAGGCAATGTCATCGGCTACGGCATCAAGGTCTCGGCGCAAATATCCGTCCTCGTCGATGTTCCCGACAAGGAACGGAGCAATAAACTTCTGTCTTTCAGTAACATCTTTCAGAATAAACTGCTCGAAAAGATGCTCGTTGAACGACTTCGATGCCGAATAGGGCATTTCTACCCTATCGTCATCCTTGGAAGTATTATTTACTTCAAGGCGATAGTTTGGAATTTCATCGTCGTCGTTTGCACCGTAGTCATCGTCAAGCGAATAGTCATCTTCGCGAGTGTATTCGTCTTCCGAATTCTGCTCGCCATCGTCGCGTTCCTCTTCGTGAGTAAGAACATCGCTGTCGTTTTCAACTATGCTATCACCGTCATCGTAGTCGCCTTCACCGCCATCGTCGAGAGCAGGGTTCTCCTCAATCTCGTTCTTGATGCGTTCTTCGAGCTGCAAAGTATTCAGTTCCAACAGCTTTATCATTTGAATCTGCTGCGGAGCCAACTTCTGCGTAAGTTTCTGTTCGAGCGATGTCTTGAGCATAGTCAGAATTTTTA
>CACWOG010000101.1 GCA_902762455.1 uncultured Bacteroidia bacterium
ATCGGTCTTACACTTAATGTCCCGATATGGAGCAGCGGAAAGACTTGGTCGGATGTGAAGCAGGCAAAAATCGAATACGAGAAGTTCCAGAACACCATCGAAACAACCCGCGATGCCCTGCTGGTTCAGGAACGCCAGCTGCGCTACAATGTAACCTCAAACTACGAAACCTACGAGGCTCAGAAACTTAACCTCGAAGTCACCGAGCGCGTATTTACCAATGTTTCGAACAAGTTTGAACACGGAATGGCATCAAGCCTTGAGCTCACAACCGCAAGCAGCGACATCATTTCGGCACAGAGCAACTACATTTCGGCCGTGCTGAACCTCGTGAACGCACAGATAGAATTTGAACAACTGTTGAATAGAAAATAAGTCAAAACAATGAATATAAAGAATTTGATAGGTGTTGCCTTAATCGCAGCAATGATGCTGACGGCAACTGGATGCAAAGAGAAGAAAGAAGAGACAAATGTTGCCAATGTTCAGGAAGAAAAGACGGAATTGGTTTCGGTACAGACACTTGCAAAGGAGACTATCTCCAAGAGCATAAGCATCTCGGCAGTGTTGCAACCATACGAGACTATGAACATTTCACCGTCGGTAACAGGTATCATAAAGAAGATAAATGTTGATGTGGCATCGCGTGTCAGCAAAGGTCAGACACTTGTGCAGATGGACGAAACTCAGTTGAAAACCACGCGTTTGCAGTTTGCCAACCTCGAAAAGGAACTTGGTCGTGTAGAAGCTTTGCTAAAGAGCGGAAGCGTATCGCAGCAGACCTACGACCAGACCAAGGTGCAGTACGACCTTACAAAGGAAAACCTTGAGTTCCTCGAGAAAAACACATACGTCAAGGCTGACTTTTCGGGTGTAATTTCGGCAAAGAACTTCGAGTCGGGCGAACTATACAGCGGAATGCCAATACTTACATTGATACAGATTAACATGCTGAAGGCAATAGTAAACATTCCCGAAGCCTACTTCCCGATGATAAAGACCGGAACAAAAGTTCAGCTCAGTTCCGACATCTACAAGGGACGCACTTTCGAAGGAACAATCGAAATCATATACCCCACCATCGACCCTAATACCCACACATTCCAGGCAAAGGTAAGGATTCCTAACGCAAAGGAGGAACTTCGTCCGGGTATGTATATGAGCGTAAACATCGACCTCGACAACATCGAAGCAATAATAGTTCCCTACCAGTCGGTTCTTAAACTGCAGGGGTCTAACGAAAGATATGTATTCATCAACAACGACGGATATGCAAAGCGTGTAGTTGTTGAAATGGGCAAGCGTTTCGACGACAAGATTGAAATCATATCGAACGACATTAAGGAAGGCGACGAACTTGTTGTTGTCGGTCAGGCAAAACTCGTCGATGGCGTAAAACTTAACATTTCCAAATAAAGCAGAAAGGACAAGACGATGAGTATCTACAAAACCGCAATACAAAAGCCTATCACTACGGGACTTATCTTTGTCGCCGTAATTGTGATGGGTTTGTTCTCGCTGTCACGACTGCCAATCGACCAGTTCCCCGAAATCGACCCGCCGTATGTCACCATTATGACAACCTATCCGGGTGCAAACGCCAGCGAAATCGAAACCAACATAAGCAAGATTCTCGAAAATGCACTTAACTCCGTCGATGGACTTAAAAACTTGTTTTCCACCTCGAAGGATAACCTTTCCATTGTAACGCTCGAATTTGAGTGGGGAGTCAACATCGACGATGTGATGAACGACATCCGCTCCTATGTCGATTTGGTTTACGACAACCTGCCCGACGGTGTAAGCCGACCAATGATTATCAAGTTGAACTCGAGCGCAATGCCAATCATGCAGCTCGGATTCACCGCTGAGGAAAGTTATGCCGGCTTGGACAAAATATTGGAGGACAATGTAGTAAATACGCTGAACCGCATCGATGGTATCGGAAACATATCGCTTTCGGGAGCCCCCGACCGTTATGTGTATGTTGACCTTGACCCCAACCAGCTCGACGCCTACAACCTTTCGGTTGAAGTAGTCGGAAATGCCATTGCAGGCAACAACCTCAACCTTGCATCGGGAACCGTGAAGATGGGAAAGGAACAGTACCAGCTCCGCGTTGAAAGTGAATACATTGAAAGTTCCGAAATCAACAACATAGTTGTAACAACCACCCCCGACGGCAAGCAGGTTTTCGTCCGCGACCTTGCAACAGTGCGCGATACCATCAAGGACCTGTCGCTCGACGAAAGAATAAGCATCCTCGAAGACGGTCAGGAAGTTCTCGGAAAGGAAGGTGTCCGTTTGCAAATCAGCAAGCAGACCGGCGCAAACACCGTTGAAATATGTAGGAAGGTGAACGCCGAAATGGAGAAAATCATGAAAATCCTTCCTCCAGACATCAAATGTACCGTAATCCGCGATGGTTCAATAGAAATCAAGAATGCAATCTTCGGTCTTGCCGACTCAATATTCTACGCTTTGCTGTTCGTGGTACTCGTTGTGCTAGTATTCCTCGGCAACTGGCGTTCAACATTGATTATCAGCTTGACAATTCCTATTTCGCTTATCGTATCATTCATCTACCTGCTCATGGCCGACAGCTCGCTCAACATAGTCTCGCTTGCTTCGCTTACCATTGCAATCGGTATGGTGGTGGACGATGCTATCGTTGTACTTGAAAACATTACCAAGCACATCGAACGAGGCTCCAGCCCGCGCGAAGCTGCAATCTACGCAACCAACGAGGTATGGGTATCTGTTATCGCTACCACCCTTGTTATCGTTGCCGTGTTCGTCCCGCTTACAATGCTTACAGGTATGGCAGGTATCATGTTCAAGGAACTCGGATGGATTGTTACAATAGTAGTATGTACCTCAACGGCAACAGCTATCACGCTTATCCCGATGCTCTGTTCAAAGATGCTGAAAGCTAACAAGTTCTTCGTCAACAAGGAGGAAGAAAAGGAATACCTTGCAAAGCAGAAGAAGAAAATTTTCTCTCACAAGAATACTATCGGCAAGCTGTTCGACAAGATTGACCTCTGGTATTCGAAACTGCTCCGCGTATGCCTCAACCATAAACTTATCACTATGCTTATTGCTCTTGCAATATTCGTAGTTTCACTAATCCCGTTCACCAACGGCACCATCGGAACCGACTTTATGCAGCAGCAGGACAATGGCAACATGTCAATCAAGATTGAACTCCAGCGTGGTACCAGAATCGAGGAAACCCTGAAGACTGCCCGTAGAATAGAGTGCCGCATTCACGAACTTATCCCCGAAACAAAGGTTATCTCTACCTCGGCAGGTTCGAACGACGAATCAAGTATTTCGGCATTGTTCTCGGGAACAACCAACAACAAGATAAACATGACCGTCAGAACATCGAAGAAGTACGAGCGTAAGCGCACAATCTTCGAAATGGCCGAAATTATCCGTGAAGAACTGAAGAGTTACCCCGAAATCATCAACTATTCGGTTTCGACAAGCAGCGGCGGCGGTGGCGGTATGGGCAACAACAATGTTTCGGTTGAAATCTACGGCTACGACTTCGACGAAACAAATATCCTTGCCAACGAGTTGAAACATAAGTTCAAGGAACTGCCGTCGGCACGCGACGTGACCATAAGCCGTGAGGAAGACCGTGCTGAACTTCAGATAGTTTTCGACAAGGAAAAGCTTGCACGCCACGGACTTAGCACATCTCAAGCCGCAATGTATGTAAGATACCGTGTAAACGGAATGACAGCAGGATTCCTGAAGGAAGACGGTAAGGAATACGACATCGTTGTCCGACTGAAGGAAGAATTCCGCAACAGCCTAACCGACATCGAGGAACTTACCATAATGGGACCGAGAGGTGAAAAAATCAAGTTGAGCGAACTTGCCGAAATTAGCGAATACTGGTGTCCACCTAACATCGAGCGCAAGAACCGTCAGCGTTACCTCACCGTAAGCGTAACTCCTTACAATGCTTCGTTGGGCGACCTTGCAAAGGATATTCAGGGCGTTATCGACCAGACAAATATTCCGCTTGGCATTTCCACACGACTTGGCGGTTCGTACGAAACCCAGCAGGATACCTTCAAGGATATGGTTACCTTGGCACTGCTCATCATGATGTTGGTTTACATTGTAATGGCATCGCAGTTCGAATCGTTCTCCAAGCCGTTCATCATAATGATGTCAATCCCGTTCGCAATAACCGGTACTATCCTCGCATTGCTTATTACTGGCGCAACACTCGACATGATGGGCGCATTAGGCTTGATACTTCTTATAGGTATCGTTGTTAAGAACGGTATCGTGCTCGTCGATTACATCAACCTTATGCGCGACCGTGGCTACGAGCTGAAGGAAGCAATTGCCCTTTCGGGACAGTCGCGTCTGCGTCCTGTACTTATGACGGCGTTCACCACAATCCTCGGTATGGTGCCAATGGCAATGAGTACCAGCGAAGGCTCCGAATTGTGGCATGGTATGGGTATCGTCGTAATCGGCGGTCTTACCGTTTCGACTTTCGTAACCTTGATTGTCGTTCCGGTACTTTACGCAATCTTCTCGCGCAAGGGCGAACGCGACGACCAAGCTAAGCTCCGCAAGACATTCGTATTCATGGACATCAACAATGCCGACTACGAATACCTTGACAAGGAAGAAGAAAATGCAGAAACAACAGGTAATACGAATGAAGAACAACTAAAATCATAGATAGTAAGGTCGCGGCGCGCCACGACTCAACGAGAACGGCGAAGCCTTCAACGAAGTTAAACTTAGAAACGCTGAAGGCATAGAAACTTAGAAACTTATAAACTTATAAACGATTTAACAATGAAAGCAGTATTCATAGTATATAACCAGGCAAACACCGAGCGTGTTGAATATATTCTTGATGCACTGAACATCAGAGGCTTCACATATTGGGAAAATGTACAGGGACGAGGCACCAAAAACGGAGAACCGCGCCGAGGCACCCACACTTGGCCGGAAATGAACTCGGCAATAGTTACGGTTGTTCCCGACGAGAAAGTTCCCGAACTTCTCGAAACAGTAAAGAAACTCGACAACCGCAACCGTGAAGTCGGTGTAAAGGCATTTGTGTGGAACATCGAGCAGATGATTTAATTTACTAACATTGTCATTCCGAAAAGCAGAACGAACAGCAAAAGGAACGTTGCTTGTGAGTTCGCTTATCCGGAATCTGTTCTACATTTAATTTAGGCAAAGGAAAACAGATTTCATAACGAAAAAAGCGGGAGCAATTGCCTCCGCTTTTTTCTATTTTTGTGCAATTCCAATTACTACTTCATTTCTGCAAAATACTTGTAGAACAAAGGAATAGTCTCGATTCCCTTGAGGAAATTCTCAACTGGGTAGTTCTCGTTCGGCGAATGTATTGCATCCGACTCAAGACCGAAGCCCATAAGGATTGACTTTATGCCAAGCACTTCCTCGAAACGTGAAATGATAGGAATACTTCCACCGCTACGTACTGGAATCGGGCGTTTGCCGAATACCTCGATGTAAGCCTTTTCGGCAGCCTTATATGCTGGCAGGTCAATCGGGCAAACATAGCCCTGTCCTCCGTGAAGCGGACGAACTTCAACCTTAACATATTCTGGAGCAACCTTCTCGAAGTATTCCTTGAAAAGCTGTGCAATCTTCTTATGGTCCTGATTCGGAACAAGGCGGGTCGAAATCTTTGCAAATGCCTTCGATGGAAGCACTGTCTTCGAACCTTCGCCAGTGTAGCCACCCCAGATTCCGCAAACGTCCAAGCAAGGACGGATGCCAGTGCGTTCGCAGGTAGTGAAGCCTTTTTCGCCCTTGAGCGCCTTCACGTCGATAGCCTTCTTGTAGTCTTCTTCGTTGAACGGCTTGCCAGCCAGAAGTTGTCTTTCCTCGTCGGAAACAACCAAAACATCGTCGTAGAATCCTGGAATTGTAATCTTTCCGTTTTCATCGTGAAGGTCGGCAATCATCTTGCACAGCACATTAATAGGATTTGCAACTGCACCGCCGAAAATACCGCTGTGAAGGTCGTGGTCGGGACCGGTGACTTCAACTTCCCAGTATGCAAGTCCGCGCAGACCTGTTGTAATGCTTGGTATGTCAGATGCTATCATTCCTGTGTCGGAAACGAGAATAACGTCGCCCTTTAGCAAGTCCTTCTGTTCTGCGCACCATTCGGTAAGGCTCGGCGAACCGATTTCCTCTTCGCCTTCGAGCATAAACTTAACGTTGCAAGGCAAAGTCTTGGTCTTAACCATAAGTTCGAATGCCTTTGCGTGCATAAAACTCTGTCCCTTGTCGTCGTCGGCACCTCGCGCCCAGATTTTACCTTCCTTTATTACCGGTTCGAAAGGCTCTGTCTTCCAGAGTTCTATCGGGTCAACTGGCATCACGTCGTAGTGACCATAGACAATTACTGTCGGCTTCGACGGGTCGATAATCTTTTCGCCGTAAACAATCGGGTTGCCCTTTGTCGGCATAACCTCGGCCTTGTCGGCACCAGCCTGCTTCAACAAATATTTCCAATGCTCGGCGCACTTTATCATATCCGACTTGTGTGATGCCTCGGAGCTGATGGACGGAATCCTTATCAGCCCGAAAAGTTCCTCGAAAAACCTTTCCCTGTTTTCCTTGATATAATCCTTGATGTAACTCATAATTATTTTTTTTGATGACAAATTTTTAATGATTGGCAAAGTTAATTCAATAAATTAAAAAATCAAAGATTTTATTGGGGCTTGAAGGCTAAAAGGCTGAAAGGCTAACAGCCAAAGTCGTAACTCGACTTGTCGTAGGCTCCAGCCTACGACATTGCACATACAAGGCTCCTGCCTTGCTTATCTTGTTTCTCAAAAAAATGTTCCATCCACCTTCCGGCAAATGGAACATAAAAAAGTCTTTTTGTTCACCTATTATTCCATATACGCAACCTTCTTGTCGTCGCGTGGCTTGGCATCAGGATTTTCATCCTTGTAGCCGAGTGTTACAGTCAAGTAAACCACATAGTTTTCGGGAAGGTTGAGCGACTTCACAAAATCGGCAGCCTTCGGCGAGTTGATGTATTCGCGGCAGCAACCAACAGCGCACGAACCGATGTTCATCGACTCGGCAGCGAGCAAAATGTTCTGCACGAGCATTCCGCAGTCGCTCTGTCCCCAGTACTGGGTGGTGTCGTAAGCAATAACGAGCAAGGTAGGTGCGTGGAAGAATACGCTTGCATTTTCATCGGCAAAACGTTCCTTTGCTTCGGGACGCTTCTCAATCATGTCGGCGATTACTTCCTTGTTGAGATTTTCAATGGCATCC
>CACWOG010000102.1:0-1753 GCA_902762455.1 uncultured Bacteroidia bacterium
CCATAATCCTTGGCAATCTGCGGAATAAGTTCTGTAGTAACGATAGTCTTAACGATGAATTCCTTCCCTTTCAGACGACCTTCGATCTTGAAACTGTCAAGAAGATAATGCACAAGTATCGATGCTGTCTGGTTGCCGTTGAGGATTACGAACTTGCCATTGTGGTTTACCACTACGCCAAGACGGTCGCTGTCGGGGTCGGTACCGAATACGATGTCGGCTCCGATTTGTTCTGCCTTGCGAATTGCAAGAGTAAGGGCCTCGCGCTCCTCGGGATTCGGCGACTTTACCGTCGGGAAATTGCCATCGGGAACTGCCTGTTCCTCAACAATGTTGACATCGTTGAAGCCAATGCTCTTCAGTGCCTGCGGAAGTACGCTTATGCTTGAACCGTGAATCGGCGTATATACAATTTTCAAGTTTGCGCTTGCATTGTCCTTTACATTGTGGCACAACGACTTCAGTGCTTCGATGTAGGCATTGTCAACATCTGCGCCAATTTCCTCAACATTCTTCAAAGCGTCGTCGAACTTGATGTCCTCAACGGTGACTTTCCTAACATCCTCGATTATGCCCTTGTCGTGCGGCGGAATTACCTGTCCGCCATCGCTCCAGTAAACCTTGTATCCGTTGTATTCCTTGGGGTTGTGCGAAGCGGTTATGACGATTCCCGAATTGCAGTGCAGGTGACGGATTGCAAACGATAGTTCGGGTGTCGGACGCAACTTGTCAAACAGATACACCTTGATTCCGTTTGCCGACAGTACCGAAGCGGTAATCTTTGCAAATTCGCGGCTGTTGTTACGGCTGTCGTGTGCTATTGTGCAACTGATTCCCTTAGCCTTGTCGCAGTGTGCAAGCAGATAGTTTGCCAGTCCTTGCGTAGCCATTCCCACGGTGTAGCGGTTCATGCGGTTTGTTCCTGCACCCATTATTCCGCGCAGACCGCCAGTTCCGAACTCAAGGTCCTTGTAGAAACTTTCGTTCAGCTGTTCGGGGTTATTCTCAATCATTTCGGCTACAGCCTTGCGGGTCTGCTCGTCGAAAACTTCACTTGTCCAGTATTTTGCTTTCTGTAATACGATATTATCCATTTTACATATTATTTGAAAAGTCAAAGGTAATGAATTATTGAATACGAAGATGAAATTGTTTAAAAAAGTTTCTATGGCTTCGCCGTTCAATGCCTTCGGCATTTGGTGAGTTGGGGCTGTTAGCCTTTTAGCCTGTTCGACTTTTAGCCTTTCCCCCCAGTACGTTTTTGTGTTTTGGTTACTGCTATGTGCTGCGGTGCAACTGATGTAGTTCCTCACATTGTGAAATTTATTACGAAATTTCTTTGCAATAATTTGCAACATTATCCGTTTGTTGGATGGAAATTTTTATTGAAAAATAAATTATTGCGAATAACTATTTTACTTATCTTTGCAAGATGTTTAATTGGAAAGGTATATATTGTTTTTTAGTAGGTCTAATCGCCTTGTTTTCAGTGTCTTGTGGTGAATATTCCAAGATAATGAAAAGTGCCGACAGCGATATGAAATACAAGAAAGTCTTCGAATACTACGAAGCCGAGGACTATTATAAGGCTCTCGGACTCATCGAGGACATAAGGGCGGTCTATAAGGGAACCGACAAGTATGAGACTCTCTGCTTCTACAACGCCTACTGCAACTACCACCAGAAGGAATACTCGTTAGCCGCTTACCTATTCAAGGAATACGCACGACTTTACTCCAATACCGAGCGCACC
>CACWOG010000102.1:1759-9061 GCA_902762455.1 uncultured Bacteroidia bacterium
AATACCGAGCGCACCGAGGAAGCCGAATACATGGCGGCATACTGCTACTACCTGATTTCACCGAGCGTTTCGCTTGAACAGACTTATACCGAATTGGCAATTAAGGAATTGAATGCTTTTATTGATAAGTATCCCGAATCGAAGTACCGCGAACAGGTAGAAGGCTACATCAAGGATTTGGATTTCAAACTCGAGACAAAAGCCTACAACAATGCAATGCTCTATTACAAGATAAGCGACTACAAGGCAGCGATAGTTGCTCTGCGCAATATGCTCTACGACTATCCGACAACAACCTACCGCGAAGAAATTATGTTCACGATGGTAAAGGCTTCGTACATCCTGGCAACCAAAAGCGTCGAAAGCAAAAAACTCGAACGCCACAAGAATACCGTGCAGGCATATTACGCCTTTGTGGACAAATTCCCGAACTCAAAGAAACTAAAGGAAGCTGAAAGATATTTTACAAATTCACATAATTATATAGAAAAAAGAGATGGATTACAAAAAGACTAATGCACCGACAAACTGCATCACCCGCGATGTGGTAGAAATGGCCGACAAGACCGGAAACGTTTACGAATCGGTAGTCATCTGCTCGAAGATGGCAGACCAGGTTAATGCCGACATCAGGAAGGAACTATACAAGAAACTCGAAGAATTTTCAAGTTTCAACGACAATCTTGAGGAAATCCACGAGAACCGCGAGCAGATAGAGGTGTCGAAGTATTATGAGAAGCTCCCGAAGCCGACTAACATCGCAATCGAGGAGTTTATGAACGACAACGTTTACTACACCAACCAGGAAATCAACCTTAAGAAGACAGAAACAGAGGAAGAACCAGAACCTGTGGTTGTTGCAGAAGTTAAGGAAGAAAGCGCTGAATAACATCACGATGCTTGGCGGAAAACACATATTGCTTGGCGTTACGGGAAGTATAGCGGCATACAAGGCTGCGAACATCGTCCGTCTGCTTGTTACGCAGGGCGCTGAAGTCAAGATTGTGATGACTCCGCTGGCAAAGCAGTTTATTACTCCGCTGACACTTGCAACGTTGGCGAAGAATCCCATCTACGTCGATTTCTTCAATCCCGAAAACGGCGAGTGGAATTCGCATGTGAGCCTTGGAATGTGGGCAGATGCCTACCTAATCGCACCTGCAACAGCCAACACCATCGGCAAGATGGCAAACGGAATAGCCGACAACCTTTTGCTCACCTCCTACCTTTCGGCAAAATGTCCGGTTTTCGTTGCTCCGGCAATGGACTTGGATATGTTTGCCCATCCAGCAGTACAGAAAAACATCGAGACACTGAAGTCGTACGGCGTGCATTTTATCGATGCCGAGGACGGCGAACTGGCAAGCGGACTTGTTGGTAAAGGTCGTCTGGCGGCTCCTGAGAAAATTGTCGAAAGCCTTGATGCTTTCTTCAACGGACAGATGTCGCTGACTGGAAAGAAGGTAATGGTAACGGCTGGTCCTACCTACGAAAAGATTGATGCCGTACGCTTTATCGGCAACTATTCGTCGGGAAAGATGGGGTATGCCATAGCCGAGGAATGTGCTAGTCGTGGGGCAGAGGTTGTTCTGGTTTCGGGACCGACATCGCTGAATGTTCACAACTGCAACATAAAGTTGGTTAAGGTTAACTCCGCACGCGAAATGTACGAGGCTTGCAACAGCGAATTTCCGCAATGCAATGCCGCCGTGCTATCGGCAGCTGTGGCCGACTTCACTCCGCAGAACGTTTCTGACACCAAAATCAAGCGCAAGGACAATAACCTTGAAATCACGCTCAAGCCTACTGATGATATTGCAGCAAGCCTTGGAAAGCAAAAGGGCGACCGCGTTTTGGTCGGTTTTGCTCTTGAGAAGGAAAACGAACTCGAAAACGCCATCGGTAAGCTAGAACGCAAGAACTTCGATTTCATAGTCCTTAACTCGATGAACGACAAGGGAGCAGGATTCAACCACGACACAAACAAGATTACAATCATCAACCGTAGCAAGGAAGTGAAAAACTACGACCTGAAGTCAAAAGTTATGGTTGCAAAGGATATTGTTGATGAGATAGAAAAACTTTTAAAGCCTTGATTATGAAAAAGATTGTTTCCATTATCGTCGCAATGCTCGTGGCTGTGGCTGCTATGGCTCAGGAGTTTGAATGCCAGATTCAGATTTCGCACCAGCAGCTTCAGGGAACCAACTATGAGAAGATTTTTCAGGAGATGCGCAAGGACTTGTACGAGTTCATCAACAATACAAAGTGGACTAACAATGTGTTTTCCAAGAATGAGCGTATCGAATGCAACATTTCCATTACCGTTGAAAAGGAAGTCGCTTCCGACGAGTATTCTGGCAAGATACAGGTAACATCCTCGCGACCAGTTTACGGTACTTCGTATATGTCGCCGCTTTTCAACTACCTTGACGACAAGTTCCAGTTCAAGTATGTCGAAATGGAGCCTATTGAGTTCAATCCCAATGTGTTTACAAGTAATTTGTCGGCTGTGATTGCCTACTACTGCTACATAATGCTCGGATTGGACTACGACAGTTTCGGTTCGCAGGCTGGCACGCAATACTACCAGATGGCAGAAAAGATTGTGCAGAATGCACAGGGTGCACAGGAACCGGGTTGGAAGCAGTACGAAAGCACCAAGAACCGTTACTGGCTTACCGAAAATCTGCTCAACGACCAGTATTCTGGCTTCCGCGATTTTATGTACACTTATCATCGTCAAGGTTTGGATAGGCTTGCCGACAAGCCAAGTGATGCTCGTGCTTCGGTAGAGGAATCGCTCGAAAGCCTAAGGTCGATGCACCGCCGTCGTCCGGGTTCGTTCCTGATGTCGATTGTTAGCACCGTAAAGAGTGATGAAATCATAAATATATTCTCGGACGGCTTCTCCGACGAGAAGGCGCGCGTTGCCAACCTGATGAAAGAAATAGATGCTGCAAACTCAAGCAAGTACGACAAGATAACCCGTTCGGAATAATGATTAGGAACCTTTCAGTCAGAAATTATATTCTAATTGAAAAACTCGACATTGACTTCAATTCGGGTTTTTCCGTTATTACTGGCGAGACTGGTTCGGGCAAATCAATGATTATAGGTGCTATTTCGCTACTTCTGGGCAAACGCGCCGACACCGATGTGCTTCTCTTTAAGGACAAGAAATGTGTAATTGAAGCCACTTTCGATATTAAAAACCTCGGACTGAAGGACTTGTTTACCGAAAACGAGGTTGACTATTCCGACCAGACCATTGTAAGGCGCGAAATTATGCCCGAAGGAAAGTCAAGGGCCTTTGTAAACGATATGCCTGTGACATTGGCTGTGTTAAAGGCACTTACCGACAATTTCCTAGACTTGCATTCACAGCACGAAAACCTTTCGCTCACGACATTGCCCTATCGTCTGCGCATTGTCGATTCGGCTGCTGGAACATTGGCACTTTTCGAGGAATACAAGCAGAAATATGCTGAATACCAATCGGTTGTACAGTTGTTAAAAACTAAAAAGGATGCTCTCGCAAAGGTTCAGAAGGACTTAGATTATTATAGGTATCAGGCACTGGAGATTGAAAATGCAAAACTTTCGTCCGACGATGAGCTTGAAGAACTTGAAGCCCGCGCCTCGATGCTCGAAAATGCCGAGGAGATAAAATCGGCCTTGTACGAGACTACCAACCTGTACGACGGTGGCGAATACTCGGCTTCGGCCTTGCTGAAACAGATGCGCAGCAACCTTGCAAAAATCGGCAAGAACTACAAGCCAGCGCAGGAACTGGAACAAAGGCTGGAATCCTCAATTATAGAGCTGTCGGACATCAACGATACCATTTCGCAGCAATTGTCGCAGGTGGAAGTAAACCCGCAGCAACTGCAACTTACCAACGAGCGCATCGACTTGCTGATGAGCCTATTGGCAAAGCACCGCGCTACCGACATCGCCGAACTCAAGCAGAAGTACGAGGAGTACAAGGGCTATGTTGACAACAGCGGAAACCTTGAAGACGAAATCGCCGACCTTGAGAAGCAACATTCCGCCAAGGCGAAGGAAGTGAAGGCGGCTGCCGAGAATCTGAGCAAGAAGCGTTCGGCTTCGTTCAAGAAGACACAGGAATACATAAACTCTATGCTTCACGACTTGGGAATGCCGCACGGAGTGTTTGAGATTGGCAACGAAATCACGGAAGTTTCGGCAAACGGTATCGACAATATTTCTTTCCTTTTCAGTGCCAACAAGGCGGTAGCGGTGCAGCCTATCGAGAAGGTTGCTTCGGGTGGCGAGTTGTCGCGCTTGATGCTTGCGCTCAAGTCGCTTATGGCTGGCTCGATGAACATTCCTACCATACTTTTCGATGAGATTGACACTGGCGTTTCGGGCGAGATTGCAGCCCGTATGGGCAAGATTATGCAGCGCATTGCCGAGAATGTGCAGGTGTTGAGCATAACGCATCTTCCGCAGGTTGCAGCGATGGGCAGTGAGCATTTTAAGGTTTACAAGCATACCGACGACCAGCGCACAATTTCCAGCATCAAGAAACTCTCTGCCGACGAGCGCATTACCGAGATTGCCTCAATGATGAGCGGCGAAAAACTTACACCAGAGGCATTGGAGAATGCAAAGGTGCTGCTAGGGAAATAATTACACCCTATCGGGTATAAAATCATAAAAATATAGCACAATTATACCTTATCGGGTATAGTAGAACGTCATTCCGCAAGACAAAACAATAATGCGATACGGAACGGGGAGCATAGTATTGTTTGTCTATGCGGAATCTCATGCTTGGTATCTAATTAATACACATTGGAGATTCCGCATATACAGGCTCACAAGGCTCGTGCCTGCGCCTGTCCGCTTTGTCTTGCGGAATGACGGAAAAAAAAGGGACTTGCAAGTCCCTTTTCTCAGTTTATCTAAACCATTGCTTTCTTTAATAGGAATGTAAAGTCCTCGGTTGGAGCAATTTCGCGGGTTTCTTCGCCATACTTGAAAAGACGGAGGTTGCGCTGACCGATTATTCTCATCTTGTCTCCTTCGACAACGAACATACAGCCTTCGCGAAGTCCTGCAACGTAAACGTCGCGGTTAACTTCGATGAATTCCAATATCCTGTCTTCGCGCGATTCGCCACCGTGACCTTCAACTTTCTTGTCGAGGTAGTGGGGGTTAATCTGGAACGGGATGAGGTTGAGAGCATCGAATCCCAGCGGGTCGATGATAGGCATATCGTTGGTTGTCATAAGGGTAGGGCAGGTTACGTTTGAACCGGCACTCCATCCTATATATGGTGTTCCGCCAAGAACTTTCTTCCGGATAGGCTCGATGAGCTTGTTGGCGTGCATATCGTGCAGAAGTTTCCAGGTATTTCCGCCACCGATTACTATGCAGTCGGCTTCCTCAACGGCCTTTATAGGGTCATCGAAATGGTGTATCGAAACAATGTCGTGACCGACTTCGTTGAAACGGTTCTTAACCTTCTTCTCGTAGTCGTCCCAAGTTACGGTTACGCCTGCGTAGGGAATAAAGAGGCATTTAACGCATTTTTCACCAAGGAAATCGTGGATGTTGTTCTTAGGATAGTCGAGATATGCTTCGCCGGCATTCGTCGAATTGCTGATAAGTAATAGTCTCATAGTCATATTCTTATAATAATTATTTTGCAAAGATAAAATTAATTTACGATTTGGGAAGTACGATTGACGATTTTTTGTTACACCTTTATTCCTTTTTTTGCGGCGTATTCCTTCCAACTCTTGCAGGGACTTTCGCCCGACACTATGCTGCCCTTCTGATAATAATGGCACATTGCGATTGCAATGGCATCGGTGGCATCGAGTTTTTCGGGAAGTTCCTCTATTTTTAGCAGTTTCTGCAACATTGCGGCTACCTGTTCCTTCGAGGCGGCACCATTGCCAGTGATTGCCAGCTTTACCTTTCGCGGTGCATATTCAAATATAGGTATTGTGCGTTGAAGTCCCGCTGCGATGGCTGCACCCTGAGCTCGTCCCAATTTCAGCATCGACTGCACGTTTTTGCCTTGGAACGGTGCCTCAATTGCAATTTCGTCGGGATGAAATCCGTCAATCAGTTGTGTCGTGCGCTCGAAGATGTATTTCAGTTTGGTGAAATGGTCGTCCATCTTGCGCATATCGACAATACCGAAGGCTACTAAATTTATGGTTTTCCCTTTCTCGTGGATTATGCCGTAGCCCATAATGTTGCTTCCCGGGTCGATGCCGAGAATAATCCTGTCCTTTTCACTCGTCTGTGCCATTGCGCAATGCCCTCATTCTTTTTCTTGCCTCCACGGTGTAGATGCTTCCCGCGTAGTCGGAAATGATTTTGAAATATGAATTTTCGGCTTCCTCCCTGTTGTTTTGCCTTTCGCAAATCTGCGCATAGCGGAAAAGTGCATTGTCGGCAAGCACATCGTACTGGTATTTTGTGAAAACCTCCTTGTACAGCGAAGCTGCCTTTGTAAGGTCGTTGGAATTTTCGTAAATCTGCGCCTTGCGGAACAGCACGTCGTCGATGAGCGAATGGCTTGGGTACTTCTGCTCGATGCTGTCTAGGCATTGCAAAGCCTTGGTGTATTGTTTCGAGAATGTGAAGAAGTCGGCGCGTGCAAAGGTCTGCATTGTGCTTTCGGTGGTGTCCATATCGTAGTTTTCGGTTATGAACAAACTGAGTTCTAGAGCATCGTTTGATATAAGTTTTGAAGTTCCTGCCTTCAGTACGTCTAATTGTGCCTGCGCCCACTCGAACTGACCTGTATAGTATGCCAGTTTCGCCTTGCGGAAACGTGCCTCGTTGGTTATGTCGGCGCTCGCATTCGACTTTTCAATCTGCGCGTACAGCAAGGTCGCATCCCACGGATTGTTGTTGAGCATATATATGTCGCCAAGAAGCATTTTCAGTTCTGGGTTCTTGTTCTTGTAGTAATTGCTTGATATGGCCTCGTTTATAACTTCT
Organism: uncultured Bacteroidia bacterium; assembly: GCA_902762455.1. GTDB lineage: Bacteria > Bacteroidota > Bacteroidia > Bacteroidales > ML635J-15 > Bact-19. Next base: position 8,750 of record CACWOG010000102.1, read on the forward strand.
ATGGCTTCATCGTACTTGTTTAGGTAAAATGCTTTAAGTTGTGCCGAAGTTACTATTATATCGTAGGCTTTGGTAATTGACACGTCCTTGAGGGCCAAGTTTATAGTTGAATCAAGTGCTTTGAGTTCATTGATGTCGGGATTCAGGTTAGAAACGACCTTCTTGTACGATACGTTCAGCAGTCCGATGTATGCCTCGTTATGCAAGACGGAGCGAGTTTTCCGTTTTACAAGGTAATTGAAGGCTCTTATGGAGGTTTCGTATTCTCCTATTTCAGCCATTTCGTTTCCAAAAATTTTGCAAATTAAGCAC
>CACWOG010000103.1 GCA_902762455.1 uncultured Bacteroidia bacterium
TATGCAGGTCGGCGACCACTGCCTTGTGATAATTCCGTTCCGTCTGGCATACGGCGACCAGAAATATGGCAACGTGATTCCGCCATTCAGTACTTTAGTGTTTGAAATAGAACTGCTCGATGCAAAATAAACGGGAAATATTGCTTTATTTCGGTTCGTTTAATCCGATTCACATCGGACATCTTGCCATTGCTAACTATCTTGCTGAATATACAGATGTTAACGAACTTTGGTTTGTGGTAACGCCACACAATCCGCTAAAAAAATCAACAACGCTTATAGACGACCGTGTACGTCAACATTTAGTTCAACTGGCAATAGGCAACTATCCGAAGTTCAGAGTTTCGGATGTAGAATTTTACCTATCTAAACCAAACTATACCATCAATACATTGACATACCTTTCAGAAAAATATCCCGACTACAATTTCAGCATACTCATCGGCGGCGACAACCTTGAAACATTCCATAAGTGGAAAAACTACGATGTCATTTTGCGTGACTACAAGGTTTATGTCTATCGTCGTCCTGGCTGCGAAGTCGTTGAATACGAGAACTCTAACATAGAAATCGTAGATGCACCCCTGATAGAAATTTCGTCGAGTTTTATCCGTGAGTCGATACAACAAGGAAAGGATGTGCGATTCTTTATGCCCGAAAAAGTATTCGAGTACGTTGACAAAATGGGTTATTGGCGAGGAAAGGCTTCAATAGAAACAAAGGAGTGAATGCTGTGACAATCAAACCGTTGACAAAGAAGATTATTACTCACGCAGGCATAGTGCTGCTATTCTTCGTTGTGTCTGTTGTGTATATGCATCCGATTCTTAACGGCAAGATTATCAGTCAGGACGATGTAATAAATTATAGGTGGTCGTCAACGGAATATGCAAAATACAAGGCCGAAACTGGCGAAGATGCCTACTGGAATAGTTCCGCTTTCAGCGGAATGCCTATGTATCAGATGCATAACATTCCATCAAAGAACATTTTCCAGCCGCTGAAATATGTGCTTACACTTACATTTATAGGTGATGGTCCCGAAGGACGCAATTGTGACTGGGGAATAATGTTCCTTTACTTACTTGGCTTTTATGTTGCATTGACGGCAATGGGAGTAAAGCCGTGGTTGAGTCTATTGGGTGCATTTGCCTTTGGCTTTGGAAGTTACAACATAATAATTATTGCAGTAGGGCACATTACCAAGGCGTGGGCAATATCGATGATTGCTCCGATTCTGGCAGGTATGATTCTCGCTTTCCGAAAAAAATATCTGTGGGGAATGTTGTTGTTTACCATTGCGTTGGGCCTTCAAATCCAGTGCAACCACATACAGATTACCTATTATACATTGCTGATGGCTGTTGTCGTTGGAATTGTATATCTGGTGTATTCCATTAAGAATAAGGAATTTAAGCATTTTGCAAAAGGAGTGGGGGGACTTGCTATATGTGCGGTGCTTGTACTATTGTCGACATCGCGGTACTTTATGGTTAATGCCGAGTATGTGAAGCAGACAATGCGTGGCGGTTCGGAACTGACAATAACGCCAAACGACATATATCCAGAAGAAAATCAGGTAGTTGAGAATGATGGACTTGATGCGGAATATGCATCGGAATGGAGTTACGGCAAGGCGGAGACAATGACACTGCTTGTTCCTGGATTCTATGGTGGCAGTTCAGACGAACCTGTGGACAAAAATTCGGCATACTACAAGTTGCAAAAGGATGAGATTGCTCCTTTGTATTGGGGAAATCAGCGTTTTACATCGGGACCAGTTTATTTAGGTGCAATTATAGTTTTCCTGTTTTTGCTCGGATTGTTTGTGGTCAAAGGACCGGAACGCTGGTGGCTACTTGCTGCAACAATAATCGGAATTGTAATGGCGTGGGGTAGTAACTTGCCGTGGTTCAACGATTTATTACGAAATTATCTTCCTATGTACAGCAAATTTAGGTCGCCATCGATGAGCCTTGTTATTGCAAGCGTTTCGGCAGTGGTTTTGGCTGTGCTGGCATTGAGACAAGTATTTTCCGAAACCGACCGTAAGAAATACAATATTTCACTATATATATCTGCAGGTATAACACTGATAATCTGCCTGTTGGTAGCAATAGTGGGCGCTTCTGTGTGCAATTTCAGCGGGGCAGGGGACTCTGCATTATCAGAGGAAGTTAGAAATGCTTTGATTGCTGACCGTCAGAGCCTTATGACTGCAGATGCGTGGCGTTCCTTCGCTTTCGTGCTTGCAGTTGCACTTGTGTTATGGTTGTACATTAACAATAAGTTCAAGAATGTCAAGATAATTGCTACGATAATAGGTGTGTTGGTGCTTATCGACCTTATAGGTGTGGACAGCAGGTATCTTAATGAGGATAAGTATGTGAAGGAGAGTTCGTTGGACTTTAAGCCCGACGATGGTGACAAGCAGATTTACCAGATGGCGGCCGAGAACAACGATGTTGACTATCGTGTGTTCAACATAAAGCCCAAATATGGGTCGGCTTTCAACGATGCACGCACATCGGCGTTTCATCATTCGGCTGGCGGTTATAGCGGTGTGAAACTTGCGCGTTATCAGGATGTTATAGAATTTTATCTGGCACATTACAACAAAAATGTAATGAACATGCTGAATATCAGATATTTCCTGAAATTTAAGGATGGCAAATATCAGGTTAGGAGAAATGTCGATGCGTACGGTAATGCATGGTTTGTGGATTCTGTAAAATTTGTAGATTGTGCCAATGAAGAAATTTTAGCTTTAAATGATGAGAACCTAAAAAACAAAGCAATCGTAAATAAAAATGAATTTTGCGGAATGTCGGCAAATTATGTGCATGACTCAACGGCGGAAATTTCTTTGGTTGCAGAAAAACCTTATAATCCAAATTTGCGTAAATATTCTGTGCGTACAAACAATAATGCGTTTGCTGTATTTTCTGAAATTTATTACAGTGCTGATTGGCGTGCATACATTGATGGAAATCCGGCTGAATATGTACGGGCTGATTATTTGTTGAGAGCAATGGAAATTCCGTCAGGAGAACATACAGTTGAATTTCGCAACGAAGCACCGACATTCAATAAGTGGGAAAAAGTCGAGATGATTGCATCTGCTGTTCTGGTTCTGCTGATTGTCGGGGCAATAGTGTTGCATTATAGGAAACAAAAACGAACAAATGATATTTAGGTGAAGACTATGGAATAGGAGGATTCTTTCAGATGCTATTTTACATAATATGAATTATAAGACAAAAGAGGCTGCAAAAAATTTAATGAGTTTTTGTGGGAATTCTGGCTTTGGGAATTATTGGCGAAATTTTCGAAAATTTGAAACGAATCTTGTTCAGACATCAAATACGGCAAAATTTTAGCGTTAGAAAAATTTTGTGGTGAATCATCAAATTATCAAATATCCTTGAACTGTTGAACCTTGAACCTTAAACGTTGAATCTAAATCTTTGAACACCGACGCAAAGCATTGCGTCGCTACAAATTACCGTTGAACCTTGAACTATTGAACCTTGAACTTTGAACTTTGACCTTGAACTTTTACGGTTCTACCATAAAGTTCAGCGAGAAATTTGAATTTGGGTCAAGCTGCATTTCATTCAAGGTTTCGTCGCTGCAGAAATTATCTACCGACAATTTTTTCTTTTCATAAATTGGAATTACTGCGTCGTATATGCGCTCAACAATTTTTACCTTGTCATCCTTCGAATACATTATTTTCTGTGGAATCCAGCCCGTGCCACCAACTTGGATAAAATTATCGAATGTAATCGCATATTTGTGACCATCGTCTTTTGTGCGCTGAACCATCTTCGGCAACAATGTCTTTGAATCAAACCATATCTGGTTCTTATTCACTGTGTTATCATTATAATTGTCAATGCCGACAATATAATATTTATGATCGGCCGTGTCCGTATAACTGCAAAATTCCGCTGTGTTTGCTATTCCAAAATCATTTATGCGATTAATTGCATCTTTTGCAGTCATTCCGTATAAGTCCATAACTACCAGTACAAAATCGTTTATGTCGGGACGCGACGAAACCAATTCACCTCCGACAAATGCATAGATAGTATCGTTGATGTAAATGTAGCCGTCGTCGTTAATCATATCTGTCTTAAGGATATGCTGCGATGGCCTTACGTATTCGGCACTGCAAGTACTGCGTTTTTCTGTGTTGTCGTCATCAAACCTTATGACCGAAATCATATATTTGATGTTGTTGAACCAGTTGCATTCGTAGCGTTTTTCTATAGCCGAAAACAATGATTTTGTTGAAGTTATGTTAGAACAAGATGTCGCTGACAAAAGGAAAATCATTCCAATTGCCAGCAAAACAAATGTCCTATTTCTAAACGACATCTTCATAAGTCCGTTATTATTAACGTAACCTCTTCAATATTATTGTCCTACAAAATCTGTCCGTTAAGAATTACCGTATCAATCAGGTCGGTGCAATATGCATACGGCATAAATTCTATCGAAGGTATTTCCTTCGTAATGAATACGTTAGCTTTCTTTCCTACCGTTATGCTTCCTGCTATGTCGCTGACACCCATTGCGTATGCGGAATTCAAAGTTGCAGCAATAATTGCTTCTTCGGGAAGCATCTTGTAGTTTACACAGGCAAGCGACATCATAAACTTCATGTTTCCTGCCGGCGACGAGCCCGGATTGTAGTCGGATGCAATTGCAACTGGCAGTCCTGTGGCAATCATCTTGCGAGCCGGTGCATACGGCATATTCAGGAAAAATGCTGCTCCGGGAAGTATTGTCGGCATAGTTTCGCTATCCTTCAGAACGGCAATTTCCTCATCACCAGTGTATTCGATATGGTCAACCGAAAGAGCATCGTACTTCACTCCCACTTGGATTCCTCCTGATTTTGCCATTTCGTTGGCGTGGATTTTCGGTCTCATACCATATTTAATACCTGCCATAAGTATGCGTTCTGTCTGCTCGGTGGTGAAAAATCCCTTGTCGCAGAACACATCCACAAAGTCAGCCAATTCTTCGGCAGCAACCAACGGAAGCATCTCGTTTATAATCTTATCTACGTATGCATCGGGATCTTCCTTGTATTCCAGCGGTGTTGCGTGTGCTCCAAGGAAAGTCGAGCGAACAATCAGCGGAGTTGTTTCCTTAATACGCTTGATTACTCGCAACATCTTGAGTTCGCTCTCGGTATCAAGTCCGTAACCGCTCTTAATTTCCACAGCGCCAGTGCCGAACGAGATTATCTCGTTGATGCGTTCCATTGCCTGGTTGTAGAGTTCGTCCTCGCTGGTGTTTCTAAGGCGTTCTGCCGAATTTAGGATTCCCCCACCCCTCTTTGCGATTTCTTCGTAGCTTAGACCACGAATCTTGTCGCTGTATTCGATTTCGCGGCTTCCTGCATAAACAAGATGCGTGTGTGAATCGCAGAACGACGGGAAAACCATCTTGCCTGTGGCATCAATCTCGATGCTCTTTTCCTCGTCGTCGTCCCAGTCGGGCTTCAAGTCAGCCATCTTGCCGTATGAGTGAATCTTATCGTCATTTATAATAAGGTATGCGTCCTTTATTGTCTGGAGTTTCGACATATCCTCTCCTTTTGCCATCAGGCGACCGCTTTCGTCAACGTTGACGAGCTCCTTTATGTTGCGTATTAAAGTTTTCATTTCCAATATGTTATCTTACAATCAATTCGTCAATAATATTTGCACCAGCCGTCTGGTTGATGCGGTAAACCAACTGTCTGCGAATCTGTAGCATTTCGCTCCTTATTATGGACGACTTCACCTTCACAAACATTTTACGCCCTTCAAAAGAAATTTCTTCGGTAGCATTGGCAACGTATTCACCCGAAATGTCTCGCCATTGCGACTTAATCTTGTGCTTGCAATAACCTTCCGCAAGTTTTGGATTAGAAGCAATTACCGCAGATAGCAATGCGTTGACTTGTTCGTTACCCTTCCTGTCCATTTAACATTTCTTTAAGGGTTGCAAAGATATAACATATTCCTTTATTCAAAAAGGAAAAAAAAGCATTGTTCATAAATTAAATCGGGAATATTTCTTTGTCAATCCCACAATATTAGTTACCTTCGCATTTTTAAAATTGAATTTGAGTTTATAATTAAAATTGCTTGCAGAAGGGATGTATAGCAAGGTTGAAATTGTTGAAAAACAGTGCAATGCGTGGCGATTTGCAGTCGTCACCCCTTTTGTGCGCCATAAAATTGAAATTTTTACTCTTCAGCCGTTTTGGCGGTTGACATTATAATTTAATACACACTTAATTATTCTTATTTATGGACGAATTATTAAACACCGAGAACTCTATTGAGAACTCTATCGAGAATGAAAACACTGAAACACAAGTTGTTTCTGAAGTTGAACAGGTAGCACAGGATGCAGAACCGAAGTTTGAGGAACCGGTTGCAGAACCAGTTGCCGATGTACTGCAGGAAGTAGTGCCGGAGCAAGAGCCCGAAGCTGAAGCTCAGCCCGAAGTAAAGGAACCCGAAGTTACCGAAGCAGATTTTGCAGGTCTTAACAAGGAGGAAATCCTTGAGAAAATCCGCTACTATGTACACGATTCAGAGAAGGAAGACTGCAAGAAGGAAATTGACATTCTCCGCAAACTGTATTATGAAAAGCAGCGCGAAGACCACGAGAGCCTCAAGCGCGAACTGCGTGAAAAGGCTGGCGAAGGCGTTGAAATAGAGATGCCTAAAGACCCGACCGAGGACTATTTCAAGGAACTTATGGAAGACTACCGCAAGCAACGCGAAGAACGTCTGCGCCGTCAGGAAGAAATAAAGGAAAAGAACTACGAGAAAAAACTCGCTATAATAGAGAAAATCAAACAGTTGGGTAACAGCGAATCGGTTTCGCAGTCATACAACGATTTCCGCGCATTGCAGAAGGAATGGAGCGAAATCGGTATGGTACCCGCAGAAAAGAACAAGGAACTCTGGGAAAACTACCAGATGCACGTTTCCAACTACTATAACTTGCTGAAGATTAATCGCGAACTTCGCGAACTAGACTACAAGAAGAACCTCGAACAGAAGATTGCCCTCTGCGAGAAGATGGAAGAACTTCTGCTTGAAACCAATATCATAACTGCTTACCGCAAGTCGATTGAACTTTTCAACGAGTGGAAGGAAATCGGTCCTGTTCCGAACGACAAGCGCGAGGAAATATGGGACAGATTCAACGAAGTCCGCACCAAGATTTTCAACAACTTCAAGGAATACAACGAGAAGCAGAAG
>CACWOG010000104.1 GCA_902762455.1 uncultured Bacteroidia bacterium
AAAACACGGTCTTATCGAATTTGTTCGTGCATTGAAAACATTTTCGGCACGGAAAAACAACGAATTGCGCCAAACACAAGGCGCATCCGTATGGCAACGCAATTATTAAGAACATATCATTCGCGACACCGATGATTATACCATGATTGCAAATTACATAATGGAAAAACCCATTACGATGGGAAGAAAATAAAAAGATATGATTTACAGCAGTCGGCTACGGTAGGCTGTTGTTTTTTTTATGTTTGAATGCCAACGCTGTTTCATGATTTTCTTGGGCTTGCAGGCTCGAATACGAACAGTCTGACAGCTTTGCAGTCTAACTGTCTTGCAGTCTTACAGTCTAACGGTCTTGCAGTCTTATTGCTTTTTTTGTTTGGCTGTTGGACTGCGCTTCTGTTAGCCTATCAGCCCCTTTTTGCATCTTGTCAGATAAATCGTAAATCCTTATTCGTAAATCGTAAATAAATTGTATTTTTGCGTGCTGAAATTGTTGTGTATTTGAGTATGTCTGATATTTATAAATTCTTTAATATATGAGAAAAATATATGCTATATTTTTGTTGTTTGTCCTTTCGGGCACAGCAGTGTTTGCGCAAAATGCAGTGACTGCTTCTGGAGGCAATGCCAACGGCGGTTCTGGAAGCGTAAGCTACACGGTTGGACAAACATTCTATTCCGCCAATGAAGGTACAAGCGGACAAGTTAGTGAAGGTGTGCAGCAGGCATACGAAATTTATGATGTTACTGAAGTGCAATCGGCAATTCCCAGTATGATTTCGCTGTCAGTATTCCCGAATCCAGCAAGCGATTTTCTGACCTTGCGCATTGATGGAGAGTTTATTAGCGGCCTTGACTGTGCAATGTACGACATTTCCGGCAAGGAAATAATGCACCAGCGTATAGCTTCGTCAGAAACCAGTATAGATATGCAATCGTTACCGCCGGCAACATATTTTGTCCGCGTAGCGAAAGGCAAAAACGAGATAAAGACATTTAAAATTGTGAAAAATTAAATGTAGCGGCGCAATGCTTTGCGCCATCTAATGTGATGAAAATAAAAAATATGTATATGAAGAAAAATTTTATTCTGGCAGTATTCTGCCTAATTATCAGCGCAATGGCATTTGCGCAAGTACCGCAAAAGATGAGTTATCAGGCGGTGGTTCGCGGAAGCGATAACAATTTAGTAACAAACAGCGAAGTTTCGGTGCGCGTAAGCATCCTGCAGGGAAGCGTTGACGGCGAGGCCGTATATACCGAAACACATTCGGCAACGACCAACGCCAACGGCTTGCTGACAATTGAAATCGGTGACGGCACAAGCAGCGACGATTTCTCCGCAATCAACTGGGTAAATGGACCGTTCTTCGTAAAGACCGAAACTGACGTTAACGGTGGCAACGACTATGATATTATAGGTGTAAGCCAGTTGCTTGCTGTTCCGTATGCAATGTATGCACAGAGGGCAGGCAATGTTCCCGATGTGAGTGGTTTCCTTACCGAAGAAACTGATCCGACCGTTCCCGAATGGGCAAAAGCAGAAACAAAACCGACTTACAATTACAATGAAATTGAGAATACGCCCGAAATTCCAGAATTTCAAGCACTTTCCATTAGCAATGACACCATATTCCTTACTAATGGCGGTTTTGTGAAACTTCCGCCAGTAGCTGTAGGTTTCAGTGGCGATTACAACGACCTTGTTAATGCGCCAGAAATCCCAACCGTTCCTACAAATGTTTCCGCATTCGATAACGATGCCAACTACTTGACGGAGGAAACCGATCCATCGGTTCCAGCTTGGGCAAAAGCAGAAACCAAACCCACTTACGACTACTCTGAAATTCAGAACACTCCTAACATTCCGACCATTCCGAATACGGTTTCTTCCTTCGAGAACGATGCCAACTACCTGACCTCGGAATCCGACCCAACCGTCCCAACTTGGGCAAAAGCAGAAACCAAACCCACCTACGACTACTCCGAAATTCAGAACACTCCAAACATTCCGACCATTCCGAATACAGTTTCTTCTTTCGAAAACGATGCCAACTACCTGACCTCGGAAGCCGACCCAACCGTTCCAACTTGGGCAAAGGCAGAAACCAAGCCTGTTTACGACTATTCGGAAATTGCAAATACGCCCGAAATCCCAACCATTCCGACTGCAGTTTCTGCATTCGAGAACGATGCCAACTACTTGACCTCGGAAACCGACCCGTCAGTTTACGCTTGGGCAAAGGCGGAAAACAAACCTGCTTACGACTATTCGGAAATTACAAACACGCCAGAAATCCCAGTCGTACCAACCACCGTTTCTGCATTCGATAACGATGCAAACTACTTGCAGTCTGTATTCCGACAGTTCCGACCGCAGTTTCCGCATTTGAAAACGATGCCAACTACTTGCAGTCAGAATCTGATCCAAATGTGCCTGCTTGGGCAAAATCAGAAAACAAACCTGTTTACGACTACTCCGAAATTCAGAACACTCCCAACATTCCGACTATTCCGACCGCAGTTTCCGCATTCGATAACGATGCCAACTACCTTACTTCGGAAACCGACCCTTCAGTTCCTGCTTGGGCAAAGGCAAATACAAAGCCGTCGTACAGCTATGAAGAAATCACTGGCAAGCCAGAACTTTTCAGCGGGAATTACAACGATTTGACAAACATACCGACAATTCCAACTGTTCCAACAAATGTTTCCGCATTCGAGAACGATGCAAACTATCTTACTTCCTATACCGAAACCCAGACTTTGGCGAATGTGGTTGCCTTGGGCAATTCGGCAGGAAACAGCAGGATAACAAATGTTGCAAATCCTACAGCAAACCAAGATGCTGCGACAAAGAAGTATGTGGATGACTTGATTGTGGTTCTACAGGAAACTATTGAAGTATTGCAAAACAGAAGACCTGTTGTTGTTACTTTCGATGCAAATGGAGGTGTTGGCAGTATGCAGTTTCAAGTGTTTTTGACAGGTGCAGCACAGGCAATTTCTGCAAATGCATTCACAAAAGAAAACAATTGGTTTGCTGGTTGGAATACTATGGCCGACGGAAGCGGAGAGGCATATGTTGATTTGCAGGAAATTACCATTATGGAAAATATCACTTTGTTTGCTCAGTGGAGCTTGGGTGTCACGGCAAGTGCAAACGGTCATGACTATGTTGACCTTGGACTTCCGAGCGGAACAAGCTGGGCGACATGCAATGTCGGTGCAAGCACGCCAACGGCCTATGGCAACTACTATGCTTGGGGCGAAATTACCACCAAGAGTTCATATGCAGAGAATAACTATACCTATCACAGCAATCCGGTCACACTTCCCTCCAATAGAGATGCCGCCACAGCCAACTGGGGTAGTGGATGGCGTATGCCTACAAAAGAAGAATTTGAAGAATTGAATAGCAATTGCACAGTAACATGGACAACCCAGAGTGGAGTAAACGGACGACTGTTCACCGGACCTAACGGCAACTCCATCTTCATGCCCGCTGCCGGTGGCCGCTACGGTGACGAGCCCATCTATGCTGGTTCCGGCGACTATTTGTCGAGTTCGTTCTACGATGTCTACGCGAATGTGAGGGAATACGCGTGGGGGCTCAGTTTCAGTCCGAGCTTTTACGGCATGGCTGGCTTCGTCCGTTTCATTGGGCAATCCGTTCGTGCTGTTTTAGCCCAATAAATTTACGGATTAGGATTATAGATTTACGGCAGTCGGCTTCGGTCGGCTGCTGTTTTTTGTTGCCAATTTATTCGTAAATCGTCATTCGTAAATCGTAAATAAATTGTATTTTTGCACCACTTTAAAAATTGTACAATGACAAAGAAATTTTCCGAGTATAAACAGCTCGATCTGTTTGAAGTGAACAACGAAATGAAGGACCTCTGGGCAAAAGAGGATACCTTTCACAAAAGTATAGAAACCCGTGAAGGCTGCAAGCCTTTCATTTTCTTCGAGGGACCGCCATCGGCAAACGGAATGCCTGGCATACACCACGTTATGGCTCGTACAATTAAGGATGTAGTCTGCCGTTACAAGACCTTGACAGGTCACAAGGTTGACCGCAAGGCCGGTTGGGATACCCACGGTCTGCCTGTGGAACTCGGCGTGGAAAAGACCCTCGGCATCACAAAGGAGGACATCGGCAAGAAGATTTCCGTAAAGGACTACAACGACACTTGCCGTCGCGAAGTTATGAAATACACAAGCCACTGGACCGACCTTACCGAGCGCGTCGGCTACTGGGTTGACCTCGAAAATCCGTACATAACATACGATAACCGCTACATCGAGACTTTGTGGTGGCTGCTCAAGCAGTTGTACAACAAGAACTTGCTTTACAAGGGCTACACCATTCAGCCGTATTCGCCGGCTGCAGGTACCGGACTTAGCACCCACGAACTTAACCAGCCGGGTTGCTACCGCGATGTGAAGGACACTACCGTAACCGCTCAGTTCGCAATCGTTGACCCGAAGCCCGAAATGACTGGTTGGGGAAAACCTTATTTCATCGCTTGGACAACCACTCCGTGGACTTTGCCTTCAAACACAGCACTCTGTGTTGGCCGCAAGATTGAATATGTTGCAGTTCGCACATATAATATGTACACTGGCGAGCCTGTTACAGTCGTAATGGCAAAGGAAAGGGTTAACGCTTACCTGAATCCGCAGGGCGCAGAACTTCCGCTCGAGGAATACAAGCACGGCGACAAGGTGATACCTTATAGAATAGTTGCCGAATATACAGGCGAAGACCTTCTCGATATGCGTTACGAGCAGATTTTCCCTTGGGTTAAGCCTGCCGATGGTGCTTTCCGCGTAATTCCTGGCGACTATGTTACCACCGAGGACGGTACCGGTATCGTACATATTGCTCCGACTTTCGGTGCCGACGATAACAAGGTTGCAAAGGCTGCAGGAATTCCACCTTTGGTAATGATTATCAACAGCAAGGGCGATTTCCGTCCGATGGTTGACCGTACAGGAAAATTCTTCCTCATGAGCGACCTTGACCCCGAATTCGTAAAGAACAATATAAATGTTGACTTATATTCGAAGTACGAAGGCTGTTTCGTAAAGAACGCCTACGACCCGAAGTACAATGTCGATGGAAAGTACGATGCCGAAGCCGCTGCCAAGGACGAGGACTTGAACATCCGCCTTTGCATCGAGATGAAGCAGGACGGCAAGGCTTTCAAGATTGAAAAGCACACTCACAACTATCCGCACTGCTGGCGTACCGATAAGCCGGTTCTTTACTATCCGCTTGATTCTTGGTTCATTAAGTCGACAGCAATGCGCGACCGCATGATTGAACTCAACAAGACCATCAACTGGAAGCCGCAGAGCACTGGCGAAGGCCGTTTTGGAAAATGGTTGGAAAACCTTGTTGACTGGAACCTCAGCCGTTCGCGCTACTGGGGAACACCGTTGCCAATTTGGAGTACCGAGGACGCAAGCGAACGCAAGTGCATAGGTTCTGTCGAGGAACTTTACGCCGAAATGGACAAGTCAATCGCAAAGGGATATATGAAGGAATATCCGTGGAAGAACTTCGAGGTTGGCAAATATACCAAGGAAAACTACGAAAACCTTGACTTGCATCGTCCGTATGTTGATGAGATTGTGCTTGTTGCATCGGATGGACGCAAGATGTTCCGCGAACCCGACCTTATCGATGTTTGGTTTGATTCGGGCGCAATGCCTTACGCACAGTGGCATTATCCATTCGAGAACAAGGATAGGTTCGACAAGTTGTTCCCAGCTGACTTTATCGCAGAAGGCGTTGACCAGACACGCGGTTGGTTCTTCACATTGCACGCAATTGCAACAATGATTTTCGACAGCGTAGCATACAAGAACATCATTTCCAACGGTTTGGTTCTTGACAAGAACGGCAACAAGATGTCGAAGCGACTTGGCAATGCTGTAAATCCGTTCGAAACTATCGACAAATACGGTGCCGACCCCGTTCGCTGGTATATGATTACCAACGCACAGGCTTGGGACAACCTCAAGTTCGACATTGCCGGAGTTGACGAGGTGAAGCGCAAATTCTTCGGAACTTTGTACAACACCTACAATTTCTTTGCAATGTACGCCAACACCGACAATTTCACTTACGCAGAACCAGATGTTCCGTTCGAGAAGCGTCCCGAACTCGACCGATGGATTCTCAGCTTGTTGAACACTTTGGTAAAGGAAGTCGGCGAGGCTTACGAAACTTACGAAAATACAAAGGCAGGCCGTCTGATTCAGACTTTCGTGATGGACCACCTGAGCAACTGGTATGTTCGTCTCGGTAGAAAGCGCTACTGGGGCGGCGAGTACGACGAGGACAAGATTTCGGCTTATCAGACACTTTATACTTGCCTGATAACCATAGCAAAGATTGCTTCGCCGATTGCTCCGTTCTACATGGACAAGATGTATCGCGACCTCAACGCCGTTACTGGCAAGGAAAACTACGAATCGGTTCATCTTGCTTATTTCCCGAAGGTTAACGAGCAGATAATCGACAAGAGCCTTGAGGAAAGGATGGAAATGGCACAGACTATTTCATCTATGATTCTCGGTTTACGCCGCAAGGTCAGCATCAAGGTTCGCCAGCCGTTGCAGAAGATTATGGTTCCGTCGGTTTCGGACGACTTTGCAGAGCAAATGGCTAAGGTTGAGCAAATTATCAAGACCGAAACCAACATCAAGGAAATCCAGATTCTCGACGATTCGTCCGATTTCTTGGTAAAGAAGATTAAGGCGAACTTCAAGGTTTTGGGACCGCGTTACGGCAAGATTATGAAGCAGGTTGCAAATGCAATTTCGCAGATGTCGCAGAAGGACATTGCTTCGCTCGAGCGCAACGATAGCTTTACTTTGAATGTTGAAGGACAGGAAGTTGCAATAACAACTGCCGATGTCGAAATCAACTCAGAGGACATTCCAGGATGGCTCGTTGCAAACGAAGGCAAATACACTGTTGCACTCGACATCAATGTAACGCCCGAACTCGTTGAGGAGGGTATTGCCCGCGAATTTGTCAACCGTATCCAGAACATCCGCAAGGACAGCAACTTCGACATTACCGACCGCATTCGCGTGAAAATCAGTTCGACCGCAGAACTCGACACCGCAGTCAACCATTACCGCGAATACATCTGCGGACAGACTTTGGCAAACTCAATCGAGATTGTTGCCAATGTTGAAAATGGTACTGAAATCGATGTCAACGATGTGAATGTAAACATATTGGTTGTCAGGGAATAGAAAATTATAAAGCATAATTTAACATTTGAGCTATGGCAACGACTAAAATTACTGATTTATTCAATGATAGGTATTTTGAAATACCAAGATATCAGCGAGGATATGCATGGGAGAAACAACACATTCGTGAATTATTCGAGGATATAAAAGAAGCGATTGATTCAAAATCATCTCACTATATAGGAACTGTTGTACTATCGAAATGTGATGTGGATTCCAAAAAATTTTATGTAGTTGATGGACAACAACGTCTAACAACAATCACGTTGTTAATTGCTCAATTGTTACAAAAAATACAAGATGGCGATACAAGGATTTATCAAAAAATGCATTACATCAAGAAAGGTTCTCAATATAGTTTGAAACCTTTAGACAGAGATGTGCTACTTTTTCAACAATTGTTAGATGGAAACACGCATGCCACACCTCAAAATAAAAGTCAGCGATTCATGATAGAGGCGGTCGAAGAAATGAAGTTTCAGATAGATAACATACAAAATCCAGAGCAATTTCTTGATGCAATAGGAAATCTTGAAATAATGGAGTTTATCGAAAATTCGGAAGGCGATGCAATAAGAATATTTCAGACTGTAAACGATAGAGGTAAATCTTTGTCAAATATGGAGAAAATAAAGAGTTTACTCATATATTTTTCCAATAAGTATTTAGATAAGAAATACGACGATTACATCAATGCAGTCTTCAGCGATATTTTTGAATTATACGATTCAATTAAATACAATGGAGGCGATAGGATTGGCATCAATTTGATTAAACGACAAAACTTCACAGAGGATAATATCCTAAGCTATCATTATGTGACATACTTTTCTGATAACTATGAACCGTCGGCAGAATATGTTTTGAAAACCATAAAACAAAAATTGACTGATCTTAGAAAGGAAAACGATTTTAAGGATGCAATGGCAAAATTTATAAATAAGTACATTGAAAGCCTGAAGTCATTCTTTACAAATCTCAATACTATTATTTCAAAAGTCGGTTCTGAAACCAAATACTATAAGTTATTTGTCATATTAAATTTGTCTGCAACGCTTTATCCTTTGATTGTAAAACTGCAAGAAAAGGGTGTGTTAGAAAAAGACTTGGTCGGTTCGAAATTTATGGGTAAGAGATTTTTCGATTTGGTTGAGTTGATTGATGTTCGCGTATATAAGACAAGAGGTACCGATCCCAAGGCAGACATTGTAAAATTTGTAAGCTCAATTAATGATAGGTCTGACATAGAAATACAAAACTGGTTACTGTGGTTTAACTCCAAGTGGATGAGCAAGGAACAGTTTAATGCGAGCTTAAGTGTTAACATTTATCCCAATGCAGCATTGCCATTCATTTTTGTAGATTATTGCGAATCGATACGCAATAATAAATATTCTTTGCAAGAATTACAAAAAATAGTAGCAACAATTCCAACAATAGAACATATTTTAGCCCAAACTCCAGATTTTAAACCAGAAAGTTTAGGATTTGATGATATGGAAGATTTTGTCTCGTATGAGCATCGTTTAGGCAATTTGTCTCTTCTGGAAAAATCGCTTAACTCAATTGTTCAAAAAAAGGTTCCTATTTTAAAGGTTTCATTAGGTTACGACAAAAGTTGTTTTGAGATGACAAAAAAACTTGCAAGTGATATTACTTCAAAACAAACATTTGCAAAAAAGGATGTAATAGAAAGAACAGATGTATTAAAAGAGTTTTGCGTAAAACGCTGGTGGGCGGATGTGCCAGAAGGGCAACCTGATGACGTTATTTCTGATGAAACAGAGTTTTTCGATGTTTTAAAATAAAAAAAACATTATTCAGAAAAGATTACTTAGTTGAGATTGTTGAAAATGGTACTGAAATCGATGTCAACGACGTGAATGTAACAATATTGGTTACAAGGGAATAGACCCATAGGGTGATATAAAATAGTTTTTTTCATGGTGCCGATGGAGAAATTTCGTCGGCATTTTTTATTATTGGTGTTCGCTGTCATTTCGGAAGCTAGTCGTAACACGCGAAACGGAACGAAGAGCGTTGTGAAGACTGCTATCCGTAATCTCCTTTTGTGTATTAATGGAAGATTCCGCATAAACGAACTCACAAGGCTCGTACCTGCGCCTGTTCGTTCAGTCTTGCGGAATGACGATTCTTTTTT